>JBDTPP010000041.1:0-22706 GCA_039932615.1 Pseudoxanthomonas sp. | reverse complement strand
AAAGTGGAAGCTCACAAAGTGGAAGCTTGCAAGGTGCAAGCGCACAAGCTGGAAGCATGCACGATGACCAGGCATTGCGCTGGCAGTTGCATGGCCTGCGCCGCGATATCGAACCTCATGCCGACGTGTGGTCCGGCATCGCCGCGACCATCGCGGTCACGCCACAGGTTATCGGCCTGTCGCGCAACACAGGTGTGCGGCGGTTCGCGCCCTGGGCCATGGCAGCATCGGTACTGCTCGCGGCCGGCGTGTTCTGGCAGCTGCTTCCATCGGCCCGGGGTAATGTCGAATCCAACCCGCTGATCCGCCAACAAGCCGTGTCAATGACCCTGGATTACGAGCAAGCACTGGCGCACCTGCAGCAGCTCGATACCCATCCTGAAATGCACGCCGCCTTCGGCGACCTGGACCGCAGCGTAGAACAGATCCTCGCCGCCATCGACCGAGATCCCGATGCCCCGTTCCTGCTTGACCAGCTTCGCCGCACCTACGCACGCCGCCTGCAGCTGACCCAGCGCGCCGTCATCACCTGAGGAAACCGTCATGCGCCCTGTCACTCAAGTTCCAATGCTGCTTTTCCTTTCCCTGATTGCATGGTCGGCCACTTCGCATGCCGCCACGCCTATCGACCAGACCCGGCCGCTGGACCCCACGGGCCGCGTGGATATCAGCAACCTCAAGGGACGCATCCAGGTGCGTGCCTGGGATCGTGCGGAAGTGAAGATCTCCGGCAGCCTCGGCGAGGGCGTCGAGAAGCTGGAGGTGGAAGGGGATTCCCGGCACCTGGTGGTGAAGGTGAAGTATCCAAAGAACAATGGTTGGGGCGGCAAGAAATCGGGGGACACCGACCTGCAACTGATTGTGCCGCTGCGCGCCGAGCTGGACATCGATTCGGTTTCGGCGGACGTGGATGTCACCGGCGTCGCAGCGGCCAAATTGGCCATCGAAAGCATAAGTGGCGATGTATCCGTTGCGGCTGCGCCCAGCGAAATCAGCGTGGAAAGCGTCAGCGGTGATCTACGCCTGACCGTCAACAGCAGGGAAGTGCAGGCTCAGACAGTCAGCGGCAATATCGTCCTGCGTGGGCGCATGAACGGAAAGATCAGCACCGAAACCGTTTCCGGCGACATCAACGTCGCGGTCAATGGCGAAAGCATTCGCGATCTCTCGGCCAACACGGTCAGCGGCAATGCCGACCTGCGCACTGCGTTGGCACCGAAGGGCGAGATCAAGCTGGAAAGCGTCAGCGGGGACCTGGTCCTGGTCGTGCCCAGGAATGTGTCCGCACAGGCGCGCGGTGAAAGCTTCAGCGGCGACCTCAAGGCCACCGGCGCCAGGATCCGCAAGCCCGAGCACGGCCCCGGTTCCAGCTTCGACACCCGCTATGGCGAAGGCGATGGCGAGATCAGCGTCGAGACGTTCTCGGGCGACGCCGAGCTCAGGCTGGAGTGAGGGAGAAGGGCGGTCTCATGCCGGTCCGGGCACCGACTGTAGCTGTCCATTGCGCCATTCTCGCTCACCCAGCACGTGGCCCTGTTCGCGCAAATAGCGCAGGATCGAACGAACCGTCACCACCGGATAGTCGCCGGATAGGCGCGTGCCGACAGGATGGTCGGTGAAGATCGTGTTGTTGCTGAAGAAGCCGCCGAGCAAACGCTTCGAATAGGCAATGTGGATCGTGTCGGGCTGGAAACCGTGGCTGCGTGCATAGGCATAGGCCGCGCGACGATCCACCAGATCGGACTCTGGCATGACCGCGGCCAACGTTTCCAGTAGCCATGCGGTCGAGTTCTGGTAATCGGCGCTACCGGGGCGGGCGATCAGGTTGTATGCCGGCTGGTGCAAGGCATTGCGCGGCAGCTGGCGCAGCTGGTCGGACAGCCTTTGCGCGAGTGCGGGTTGCAGCCAGACGATGCGTGCGTCCTGGTTGACCAGGTCGTCGGCAAAGAAATTCACCAGCCCCTGTGCATGCAGCGACGAATGATCGGTGCCGCATTCGTTGAGCAGGTGCAGTACCGTCCAGTGTCCTTCGGCGTGGTCGCGCACCACGAAACCCACATGGCTGTACACCAGGCCCTGCCTGGATAGATCGGTGCCGACGCGTGCGACCAACGCAACAGGCGCGTCGACCCGATCCAACTCCGCAACCACGCGCATTGCGGTCGCCGCCGCTGCCGCTACCTTCACTGGCGGCACGTCGCCAGCGTCGCAGCGGCTGCCGGCATGCCCGGCCATCGGCAACACGGACAGCGCCAGCACCGCGAAAAAGAAAGTGCGTCGCAATGCCGTGGCTTCCATCAGTCAATCCGCCGGCTGTGGATGTGCGGGCGCACGCTGTCGTTGGCAATGAAGCACAGCACTTCGCCGGTCGCGCTCAGCAGCCAGCCTGTCGCTAGCGCGGTGACGCTGACCGCGGTGCCGACGACGATTCCAATCTCTTCCGCGGCTTCGGCTGAGAGATGGACCACGAACGACACCCCGACTGCAACCGCCGAAACGGTGACGACCACGCCTGCGGCGCTGGCATCGATGGCGGTGACCACGAACGCAGCGCCTTCGGACAAGGCATGGGTGATGGCAACCGGTACTTCGACCGAGGCGGCCAGGCTTGATCCGGACTGGCGGCTGGCGGCATCGGACTGCATATTGGCCCAGGCCGGCGCGCTGGACGTTGCCAGCAGCAGGGCAAATAAAATGACGCGGAAGTTGGTGCAACGAAGCTGACGCATGGGCGGTGGCCTGGACGGAGTGGCCTGCAGCGTCCCTAGCGGTATACCGGCTATCAACAATCATCGACAACGTCTGGCGACAGGTCCCACGACGTATAGTAATTTGATACCCATGGCCCTCTCACTCGAACTCATTGATGCCCTCAAGCGCTGCCTGCGCGCACAAGGCATGACTTACCGTGACCTGGCGGTGCGCTTGAAGCTGAGCGAGGCGGCGATCAAACGCATGTTCTCGCAACGGGCAATGAGCCTGCAGCGGCTGGAGCAGGTCTGCGAGGCGCTGGATGTGGGCCTGGCCGAACTCAGTGCCGAGGCCGCGCGCGGACGCCCGGCGATGGCCAACCTCAGCGGTGAACAGGAGCAGGCGCTGGTCGATGAGCCCGCCTTGTTGCTTGCGCTGTTCCTGTCCCTCAATCGCTGGCACCAGGACGACGTGCTCGCGCAATTCGACTTCACCCTGGCGCAGTGGACGGGTCTGCTGGTGCGACTGGACCGGCTGGGAATCATCGAGTTGATGCCCGGCAACCGCGGTCGTCCGTTGACCGCGCGCAACTTCCGCTGGCGCGCCGATGGACCGATGGAGCGCTACTTCCGCCAGGAACTGCTGGGTGATTTCTTCGCCGATCCCTTCAATGGCGAACAGGATGCGTTGCTTCTGTTGAGCGGCAGCCTGAGCATCGATGGGGTGAAGCAATTGCGCCTGCGTCTGGAGGAGCTGGCCCGCGAATTCGATGCACTGCTGGCGCGCGACGCCACGCTTGGTGCGCAGGAGCGCGTCGGCGTGAACCTGGTGTTGGCGCAGAAACCCTGGTTGCTTCAGCTATTCCGGACCTATCGACGGGTGCAGGCAGGCTGATAACGTTTTCAGGAAATAAAGATCCGCGCTGCAGCAAGACCCTCCCGACATGCACGCGTAAACTGCATAGTTACATTCGTAACCATAAGGTCCGCCTGGGAGGGCAAGCATGAGCGCAGCGGTTTCGTTCCTGGACGGGGAGACCCCGGTCGGCAGTCGGCTCGACAGCCTCAATCGCTGGGTCGCCGACGTTGCGGGCCTGACCCAGCCCGACAATATCCATTGGTGCGATGGCAGCGACCTGGAGTACGCCGAACTGGTGCAGCTCATGCAGGCGGACGGCACCTTGCTGCCACTGAATCCCGACACCCACCCCGGCAGCTGGTTGCATCGCTCCAGCCCAAGCGACGTGGCCCGGGTCGAACACCTGACCTTCGTCTGCACGCCGCAACGTGACGCCGCCGGTCCCAACAACCACTGGCTGGCGCCGGCTGACGGCCATGCACAGATGGATGCCCTGTTCGCCGGCTGCATGCGCGGACGCATCCTGTACGTGATTCCTTATTGCATGGGTCCGATCGATTCGCCGCTGGCGCGCTGCGGGGTGGAGATCACGGATTCGCCCTATGTCGTCGCCAACATGCGCCTGATGACCCGCATGGGCGCGGCGGCATTGGCACGGATCGAGCGCGAAGGCAGCTTCGTCAAGGGGCTGCATTCCATCGGTGAGCTTGACCCGGACCGCCGCTTCATCATGCATTTTCCGGAAGAATTGACCATCAAGTCATTCGGCTCCGGCTACGGCGGCAATGCCCTGCTGGGCAAGAAATGCCACGCCCTGCGCATTGCCTCGCACCAGGCGCGGCGCGAGGGCTGGCTGGCCGAACACATGCTGATAGTCGGTATCGAGAATCCGCAAGGCGAGATCCATTACATCGCTGCGGCGTTCCCGTCGGCCTGCGGCAAGACCAACCTGGCCATGCTGATTCCGCCGGAAAGCTATCGCGAGGCCGGCTGGAAGGTGTGGACGGTGGGCGACGACATCTGCTGGATGCGGCCCGGCGCCGACGGCCGCCTGTATGCGATCAATCCGGAAGCGGGGTTCTTCGGCGTCGCTCCCGGCACGTCGGAAAAATCCAACCCCAACGCGCTGGCCACGATAGGCCACGACACCATCTTCACCAATGTCGCAGTCACCGAAGACAACCAGCCCTGGTGGGAAGGCCTGGACAAACGCGTGCCGGCAAAGGACTGGCAGGGTCGCGACTTCGATCCGGCCAATGGCCCGGCCGCGCATCCCAACTCGCGTTTCACGGTTTCGGCCCGGCAATGCCCGAGCTATTCGCCGCGTGCGGAAGATCCGCAAGGCGTGCCGATTTCCGCCATCGTTTTCGGGGGCCGGCGTGCCTCGTTGGTGCCTTTGGTGTTCGAGGCCCGTGACTGGACCCACGGCGTGCTGGTAGGCGCCAGCATGGGTTCGGAAACCACCGCTGCCGCCACCGGCGCGGTCGGGGTGATGCGCCGCGACCCGATGGCAATGAAACCGTTCTGCGGCTACAACTTCGCCGACTATTTCGCGCACTGGCTCTCGTTCGACCAGCCTGGGGCGAAGTTGCCGAAGATCTTCCACGTCAACTGGTTCCGCAAGGGCAAGGATGGCCAGTTCCTGTGGCCGGGCTTCGGCGAGAACCTGCGGGTGCTGGAATGGATGATCAAGCGCGTACAGGGCAAGGCAGCGGTGGTCGAAACACCGGTCGGGAGCTTGCCCGATCCAGCGGAACTCGATCTCCAGGACATGGCGATCTCGTCCGACGACGTCGCCCGCCTGTTTGAGGTCGATCCGGGCGCCTGGGCAGCAGAATTCGATGAAATCAACGACTATCTCCGCAGCTACGGCAGTGCGATGCCCGATCCGTTGTGTGCCGAGGCCCAACGCATCGTTGCCGCGCTGAGGCTGCACGCGACGCCATTACGGCACTGAATGTTTCCAGCGACAGGCGGCATTCAGCCTAAATTGGGGTTATTGCCCTCATGAACAGGCAAAACGGCGTATGCCTCACGAATTAGTAACGATGTAAGTCCTTGTTTTGTATATATATCTCAGCGCATCCCGTAGTTTTGTGCACTGTTATATCCACCTTCGTAAAAATTGCGTTATCCTTCAGCCACCAGACGTAGCTCCATTTGCCGTCTGTTTATTTGGCTTGGGTCCCTGCGACCCGGTCTTCAACTCGACCTTGAGAGAGAGCATCAAATGACCAACCTTAAGAAGCTGCCGGGCGCGATTCAGTTCGCGTTGTTCGCCAGCGTGGCGACCCTGGTTTCGGGCAACGCATTTGCCCAGGAATCGACCGATACCGACAAAGAAGCAAAGACCCTCGACCGCGTGGAAGTCACCGGTTCGCGCCTGAAGCGCGCTGAAATCGAAGGCGCCGTGCCGGTCACCGTCATCGACCGCGCGACCATCGACGCCAGCGGCGACGTCTCCGTCGCAGACGTGCTGCGTGACAGCACCTTCTCCTCGGTCGGTAACTTCAAGCCGCAATCGGGCAGCTCTGCCCAGTCGCTGGCCACCATCAACCTGCGTGGCCTGGGTTCGGGCCGTACGCTGGTCCTGATCGACGGCCGTCGCGCCCCGACCAACCCGATGTCCGCTTCCAGCGGCACCGACCTCAACGCCATCCCGCTGGCCGCGGTCGAGCGCATCGAGATCCTGTCCGACGGCGCATCCGCCATCTACGGTTCGGATGCCATCGGTGGTGTCGTCAACATCATCCTGCGCAAGGATTTCAACGGCGTCGAACTGCGCTACGGCGTAGGCCAGACCAAGGTCCAGGGCGGCGATCTGGAAGACGCTTCGGTGACCTTCGGTATCTCCGGCGATCGCGGCAGCCTGATCGCTGGCGCCTCGACCTCCAACCGCGGCATGGTCTATACGCGCGACCAGATCGGTCTCATCAAGGGCGTGTCCAGCTACGGCAACAACTTCTACGACACTTCGATCAATCCGGTTACCGGCAAGCCTCGTGGCCTTCAGGCCGTACCGGGTTTCGCCTGCGACAGCAATGGGTTCTACCTCCTGCCCAATGGTCGTTGTTCGTTTGACTTCAACTCCGTCGCCGCCAACGAAGCCTCGGTCAAGAACAAGTCGATCTTCACGCGTGGCAGCTACCAGATCAATGACGACTGGTCGGCCTACATGACCGCCAACGTGACCAAGGTCTATACCTTTGGTCGTTATGCCCCGGTCCCGGGCATCGTACGCGTCGAGGACGGTTCCCCGCAGGACGTTTACAAGGGCGACGGCGCCCCGACTTATTTCTATCACCGCTTCGCCGCCGCGGGTAACCGCGATGGCCTGACCGACACCACCAACTCCGATTTCCTGCTGGGCTTCCAGGGCCAGCTGACGGACAAGGTCAGCGTTGATTTCGGCATCCGCCGCAGCGACTACAAGTACGGCGATATCGGCCGTGGCTATGTGCTGGGCAGCCTGGCCAATGCCGCCGCCAACTCCGGTGATTACAACCTGAGCGATCCGTTCGGTGCCGACCCGGCCGTGCTGCAGGGCTTCACCGTGACCATCAGCCGCGATTCGCGCTACACCAGCCAGGAAATGTTCGGCTCGGTCAATTTCGACCTGTTCGAGATGGGCGGCGGCGTGTCCAATGCGGTGGTCGGTGCGGAATACCGCGAAGACAAGTACTACGACAAGTACGACTCCCTGTCCGAGTCCGGCACCGTGCTCGGTTCGGCCGGCAACTCGTCGGGCGGCAACCGCAACGTGTACGCGGCTTATTTCGAGTGGCTGTTCCCGTTCACCAGCACCTTTGACATCACCGTGGCTGGTCGTTTCGACAAGTACAGCGACTACGGCAGCGACTTCTCGCCGAAGATCGCCGCACGCTGGCAGCCGCTGGAAAACCTGACCTTCCGTGGTTCCTACGGTGAAGGCTTCCGTGCCCCGGGCCTGGATATCCTGACCCAGAAGGAAACCTTCTCGGCCGAGCCGATTTTCGATCTGGCTTCGTGCCTTGCTTCCGGTTCGCTGCCCGCCACCTGCAACGGCGCCAATCCGCCGCAGCTGCAGGTCGACAGCTACTCGATCGCCAACCCCAACCTGAAGTCGGAAAATTCCAAGCAGTTCAGTGTTGGCGGCGTCTACGACCCGACCGACTGGCTGAACTTCAGCCTGGATTACTACAGCATCAAGGTCGAGAACGCGATCTCGTCGTTCAGTGCGCAGGACATCGTCAATTGTGACAACGATCCGGTTACGTTCGGTGCCTGCCCGTCCGGTCTGAGCGTCACCCGTCGTCCTGACGGTGGCATCCGCTCATTGCGCACCGGTTTCGCCAACAAGGGCATGACCAAGACCAATGGTGTGGACTTCCGTGCCAACACCGATTTCGAGATGGGTTCGTACGGCAAGCTCGAGAACAGCCTGAACGTTTCCTACGTCCTCAAGTATGAGGAAGAGGATGCGCTGGGCAAACTGATCGACCAGCGTGACCTGGTTGGTTTCCCGAAGTACCGCGCAACCTTGGCCAACCAATGGTCGTATGGTGATTTCACGGTGGGCTTCAACACCAACTTCATCGGCAAGAATGGTGACGGCGCGGTTGGCGGTTATGCCACCAACGACGTTCAGTTCAGCTACAAGACCCCGTGGAATGCCCGTATCAGCGTTGGTGCCACCAACGTTGGCGATCGTTACCCGGAGCTGGTGGGCTACGACGGCCGCCCGTGGAACTTCTACCTGTATGACGCCTATGGCCGCACCACGTACTTCCGTTACGTGCAGACGTTCTAAGCAATACGTAGCAAGTTGATCTTGAGGGGCCCCGGAAACGGGGCCCTTCTTTTTTGCGCGGGTATGCGGACAATGGCGTCATGGACAACGCCACGCAGAACGAGAGAAAGAAGGTCTGGTCCTCTTATTGGGCCGGCGGAGCGCTGCATTCCTGCATCGGCAGCTACACCGACAATTATTCGGGCGCCATTGGCGATTTCTGGAAAGCGCGTTTCCAGGGCTTGCGGTCGGGTAGCCGTGTACTTGACCTGGCCACCGGCAACGGCGCCTTGCCACTGCTGTTGCGGGACTACGCCGGCACGGAGAGGCAGATCCGGATTGATGCAGTCGATCTGGCCGAAGTAGCGCCCCGGTGGCTGCAGCCCTCCCAGCATGCCGATATCACCTTCCACTCGGGTGTGGCGATGGAGGATCTGCCGTTCCCGGACCAAAGTTTCGATCTGGTCGTCAGTCAATTCGGACTTGAATATGCACGCTGGCCGCAGGCGTTGTACGAGATCCTGCGGGTTGGCCAGCCGGAAGGAGCCGCCGCATTCGTGATGCATCATGCTGATTCGGTGCTGGTCAAGGTTGGCAGGGCAGAACGTGCGAACCAGCAATTGCTGTTGCAAGAGGATGGATTGCTGAATGCGGTCGATGCTGTCATTCCCTGGATAGCGCGCGCACGCAGCGGTGCCACCGACATGCAAAGCAATGCCGAGGCGCTTGCCTGCAGGCAGCGTTACAACAAGGCGATGAATCGATTGGCCGATGAGATCGAAGCCAGCCCGGCGCCTGACCTGTTGATCGAGAGTCGCGACTGGGTCCATGGCCTGGTGTCCGGCGCCAACGGGGTGGATCCGGGGCTCCAGCTATCGTTGCTGGCGAACTATCGCCAGGTCATGCAGGCGGCGATGCTGCGTACTTCGGAAATGATCGAACACGCCCTGGATCCGATCCAGGCCAACGGGCTGCTGGATGTTTTCCGTGAGCACAGGCCAGGACATGACATGGAATGTCGGCCCATCAGCCAAAAGGAAGGCATTTTAGGTTGGGCGGTGGTGATGGGGCCGGCGACGAATTAGGAATCGAATGGGTACGAGTGGTCAGTAGGATTCTGGATCCAATACTTCCAGCAAAGGTTCCAGGGCCGGCTCGTAGTTGCGCCAGCGCCCGATCGAGCGGGTATGCACGGGTTGCTTGACCTGCCACCGGCTGGGGGTCTGCACGCCGCGTTCACTGAGATGGAAGTCCAGGCAAGCGGGATCCCATGGCAAGCCGATGAAATCGATGATCCGCCTGGATTCGGTTTCGATCGACGAAACCAGCTTTTCGTATTGCAGTTCCAGGATGGGGATCGGCAATACCGACTGCCAGTGACGCATCAATCGATTCTGCTGGTTGATGTAGTGACCGATGCTGGCAAGGCTGGTGGCCAGCCTTTCCTCCAGCGAGAAGTTCTCGCCGTAGATCGAAACCGCAATATCGCGCGGATCGCGTCTGCACCAGATCACGCGCGCCTGCGGCAGCATCATTGCGATCAGGCCCAGGTGGTAGAAATTCAGTGGCGCCTTGTCGACCAGCCGGGTCGCGCCCGGGGGCGAGTGGCGCGTGCTGGCCGCGACGTAGCGGTCGACGGCTTGCAACAGGGATTCTCGGTCCAGCGCGGATGCGATCTCTGGCCATTGCAGCGACGTCTTGAGCTGCAGCGGAAGATTGCGCACGATCAATGCGATGTCGGGCAATTCGCCACAACCGAATGCCTGCGGATGGGAGGCAATGATCTGTTCGGTGAGGGTCGTCCCGCTACGCGGCATGCCGACGATGAACACGAAGCGGTCGTCCATGCACCCGGAGCTGGCATGGTGGATCACGGATGCCGGGTCGAACTCGCGCATTGTCCTGTCCACGCGCTGTGCAAGCCAGGCGGGCTCCAGTGAGCCGATCATGCGTTGGCGCGCTGCATTGGCGTCGTGCCAACTGGACATGGCGCTTTCGAATTCACCGCGGCCGTCATGGACTTTGCCCAGCTCGTAACCAATCAGTGCGCGTTCGGGATCGCCCAGCGCCGGCGATTGTTGCTGCCCGATCGCGGCTGCGATGAGTTCGTCGGATGCCTTGGCGCGCTGCAGGCCAAGCAGGCCGGCCAAGGGAAATGCCCAGCCGGGCTTCAGCGCCAGCGCATGTTCGTAGGCCTGTTGCGCCGACTGGCGATTGCCTTCGTCTTCATGGGCCTGTGCAAGGGCCATCCACAAATCACCGGAATCGGGCGATCGGCGCAAGGCCTCGTGGTAGCTTGAAATCGCCAGATCATGGGAGCCCAGACGGCTGTAGGTCTCGCCTCTCTTGAGCGCGACATTGATGTCGGTCGGGCGCAATTGGCCGAGACGCTGCCACAACGGCAGGGCATCGGCGGGATAGCCGACGCGGAATTCCACGTCGGCCAGCGCCTCCAGCGCCTTGCCGTGGTCCGGTGCCAGGTCGTAGGCGCAGCGCAATGCAGACAACGCTTCGGTGTCCCTGTTCATCCGCAGGAGGCAGATGCCCCGGAAATACCAGGCGTCGGCGAAATCGGGCAGTGCGTCGGTCGTGGCCTTGAAGTGTGGCAAAGCCTGTTCGTACTGGCTGGAATGAGCCAACAGACAACCGAACTGGAAATGGAATTCGGCCGAATCCGGCGCCAGCAGGCAGGCCTTGGCCATGTGTTCCAGCGCAAGCTCGTGACGGCCCGACGAGGAAGCCAGCAATGCCATTTGCCGATGTGCGGCCGCGGCATCCGGAAATTCGGCCAGTAGGCGCAGCAGGTGTCGCTCGGCTTCGGCAAGAGCGCCACGTTGTATCAGCGCGGAGACGTGCCGCATTTGTTCTTCGAGCATCAGGTACCGCCCATGTTGCCAGCCAGGGCAGGGCTGATATGGGAAGTGGGATTGCGGGAGTGTGTCACGGCTTTTGGAATCTTTGCGCCTGCAGGCATCGCCGCACATTATTGCAGGTGTGCGCATGCGGGCATGCAGCGCTTAGACGAGGCGGCGTGGTTTCCGGCGCAAGCCTGGTAAGCGGGTCAGAGGTCCTGCTCGTAGCGGACGTAGGGCACCGTGCCTTCGTCGCCGCCTTCACTGCTGGGCGAGAACGGATTCTTGCCACGCGTGACCACATTCTCTGCGCCGACCGTCAGCTGGCCGCTCCACGGGGTGCGCCAGGTCAGGCCCAGCCCCAAACCTTCCCACTTCCCGGGCTGACCGGGAACGTCAACCACGCGGCCGACGATGTTCGCGCTGAACGCGCCGAAGCCGCCGCCCACGCTGAGACTCTTGCTGTTCCAGCGATCGGCCATGGCGGGCACATCGGCAATTGGAACCAGCCGGGCGCGGGCAACCGCGCCGCCGATGCGGACGAAGCCCTCGCGGCCAATGTTCTTCTGGCCGAACACGGCCAGATCGTTCTGTTCAACCCGGGCGCCGGCATTGGAAGACAGCCAGCTCGGCAAGGTGTCGCGGCCGGTGCCTGCCGACAGGCCCAGCTTGCCGCCGGGGCGGCTGAGCGTGGCGCCGGCGCTGACATGCTGGCTGCTGCCATCGCCATCGTCGGTAAGTTCAGCCACGGCACAATTGCTGATCAGGCTGCCAATGCTGTTGGTGATCCCGTTCTGACGGTTGCAGACCAGACCCAGGGAATCACCGGCTTCCAGTCCGAAGGCCGCGCCCAGGGTGTTGCTGCCCAAGCGCCAGCGGGCGCCGGCAGCCGCTTCTCCGGTGGGTTCCAGCAGCAATACCGCTTCGACCTTGCCGCTGGTGTTGTTCCAGACAGGCAGCACGGTGGAGTCGCGTTTTGAAGCCTGCGGCTTGGATTGCGCATGCGCGCCCGTCGCTACGCACAAGGCGAGCAACACGGCAAACGGCAAGTGCAATGGACGCAGTTTCATGGCCCGACTTAGTCTCCAAACCCCGCTACGGAGTTCCCCAAGGAGGGGAATTGATGCTATTCGGTTTATGTTTCTTTAACAAGTCCCCGCGCTGCCGAAAGGCTACTGGAGCCGTTCGGGCGCCTGTATTCGGACCGGTGGTGAAGCAAAGAGTTCCTCGATGCCAGCGGCGTCGAACAAATATCGCTGTCCACAGAACTCGCAACGGATCTCGGCCTGCCCTTCGGCCAAGGCGGCTCGGGCTTCGACAATGCCGAGAGAGTGCAGCATGGTGCCGACCCGTTCACGCGAACATGAACATGCGAAGCGTAACGGCCGCGTGGCCAGAATTTCCGGAGCCTCTTCATGGAAGAGGCGGTGCAACAGCTCGTCGGCGGTTACCGCAAGCAGTTCGCCGGCCTTGAGCGTGTCGAACAGGGCGCCGATACGGGTCCAGCCGTCTAGGTCACCTCCGTCACCAGGCAGCTTCTGCAGCATCAATCCGGCGGCGCGATCTTCGTCGGCGGCCAGCAGCAGGCGGGTGGGTAGCTGCTCGGACTGATCGAAATAGGCCTCGAAGGCTTCAGACAGCGTCGCTGCGTGAAGTGGGACCAGGCTCTGATAGCGCTGCGGTTCGCGTGGGTCCAGACCGGGGTTTTCGATGGTGATCGCCAACAAGGCATCGTCGCCGAGCTGGTGCAGGTCACTGGGGGCATCCATGCCTTCTGTCACCTGGGCGATACCGCGCAAGGTGTCCTGGGCGGTACATTCGGCGAACAGGGTGCGCAGGGCGGCATGCCGGGTGCGCAATTGCAGCGATAGACGGCCGTTCACTTTTGCATGGCCGGTGAACAAGGCAGCGGCAGCACAGGATTGGCCCAACAGCCCGCGGGCGATTTCCGGATATTCGGCGTGCGAAAGGATGTCCCGCCAGGTGTCCTGCAGGTGCACGCAGACTCCCCGCACCCCGGCACCGGGCAGCAGGAAACGGGTCTGGGTGTCATTTGGATTGCTCACGCGTGCTCCTCACAGTTCTCCCAGATCGGCATTTTCGCCATAGAAGGCCATCATGCCTTCTATGGTGCGGGCGACCATCGCGCGTTCCAACGGGGTGAGCATGGGATGCCATACGTCGAAAATCAGGACTACGCGCAACTGCTGGCTATGGTTCCAGGCTTCATGGCGGATGGTGTCGTCGAACAGGACCAGCTTGCCTGGCTCCCAGACATGGGTTTCATCGCCAACGCGCAATCCGCAATCCGGCGGGATGATCAACGGCAGGTGCACGGTGAGCCGCGCGTTGGTGGCGCCGTTGTGGGGCGGAATGTGGGTGCCGGGCCTGAGCGCTGAGAAAAAGATCACCGGTGCGCGTTGCGCTACCGAGATCTGCGGCGCCAGGGCGATGGCGGCTTCGGTACGCGGGCAGCGATCAGCGTGGGCATCGATGCGCTGGCCATTCTTCCACAGGAAATATGCGCCCCAGTCCAGCTTCTGGTCCAGTGCCTCGAACTGCCCCTTGGGCTCGCCGGCGGCGGTCTGTATGTAGGGCTCGAAGGCCTGGCTGGAAGCCAGCAGGCCATGCAGCTCTTCCAGTATCGCGGGAAATTCGGCCTCAACCTGCGGGACCCATTCGAAATCCTCCCGGTGGAAAAAAGGAATGGCTGGCAGTCGTGGAATCGGCAGCATCAAGGGACGTGCGGTCACGAAACTCCTGCGCCCGCTGACAATATCCAGCGAATGGTTGAATCGTTCCAGTTCGCGATGTCCGCGTCCTTCGCGCAAATCATGCAGGCGGTCGCCAAGGAACACGGTGAGCTGTTCCTGGTTCGCGGTCACCGCCGCCATCGCCTGCTGCACCACCTGCTGTAGTTGCGGGGCAGCTCTTGCGCCTTCCGGCATGTACTGCAGGCCGTTGCCCCAGGCTGCTGCGGCCTCGCGTGGCCGGCCGGCTGCTTCCAGCAGGTGGGCTTTCTCGAAATGCGCGCCCCACGCGGTCGGCTCAGCGGTGATGGCTCGGCTGATCGCTTCAAGCGCGGCTGTGGCATTTCCTTCGCGCGTGTGCAGGCGGGACAGGTTTGCCTGGGCGATCGCAAGACCCGGATCGGCGGTGGTGGCGTGTTGCAAGTAGGCGCGGGCGGCAGCGTGATCGCCCTGGGCCAGGGCGTGCGCTCCCAGGTAGTTGAGGGCCGCTGCGTGCTCTGGATCAAGCTGGAGCACGTGCTGCCAATGGGACACCGCAACGGCGCTCTGTCCGCGCTGCATCGACTCGGCTGCGTCCGCCATCAGGCTTGCAATCGAACTTCCGGAAGTGGTCATTGCAGGTGGGTTCCGGGCGCGCGTGAGTCAGGGCGAAAGGTTAACATTTAGCCTGATGCACACGCGTCCCGGGAGCAATGCCATCGATACAGCACTACTTGGCCGGCGTCACGGGAAGCGTCGCTGGTTGCGCTGGTTGCTGGCGCTGCCGTTCCTGTTTGCTGCGGCAAGCGCGGTGCAGGTTGCAGTGCTGCGCTTCGTCGACCCGCCATTCTCCGCCTTCATGGTTGCCCGGCAAATGGAAGCGTGGGGTTCCGGGGACTGGTCTTTCCGGGTGGCCTATGACTGGCGCCACATGCAGGCCATTTCTGCCAACCTGCCGGTGGCGATGGTGGCCGCCGAGGACCAGAACTTCGCCACCCACAGCGGTTTCGATTTCAAGGCCATCGAGAAGGCACGCGCCAACAACGCCAAGGGCCGCAAGGTGCGTGGGGCCAGCACCGTCAGCCAGCAGGTGGCCAAGAACCTGTTCCTGTGGCAGGGCCGAAGCTGGGTGCGCAAGGGAATCGAGGCCTGGTACACACTGCTGATCGAGGCGATGTGGCCAAAGGCGCGGATCCTGGAGGTCTATACCAACATCGCCGAATTCGGCGACGGGATCTATGGTGCGCAGGCCGCCGCGCGTAGTTACTGGCACAAGGACGCAAGCCGCCTGTCGCTGGCCGAAAGCGCACGCCTGGCTGCGGTCCTGCCTGCGCCACGGGTTTACAGCGTGGCCCGGCCCGGTCCGTTCGTGCAGCGACGGGCCAACTGGATACAGCGTCAGGTCCGCCAGATCGGCGGCCCCGCCTACCTGCAGACCCTGGATTGAACATGAGCGGCATTCCGCAACGCCTGACCATAGTAGTTGCAGCACGCAACGAGTCCGAGTCGCTGCCCGCGCTGCATCCGCGCATCGCGGCGGTGTTGGGTCGCCTGGATCAGATTGATGGACGCATGCTGTATGTGGACGATGGCAGTACCGATGGCACCTGGGAAGTCATGCAGCGCCTGGCGCGCCAGGATCCGCGCGTTTCACTGCTGCGCCTGTCGCGCAATTTCGGCAAGGAGCTCGCACTGACCGCGGGCCTGGACCAGGTTGAAAGCGGCGCGGTGCTGATCCTGGACGCCGATGGGCAGGATCCGCCGGAACTGATCCCGCAATTCGTGGCCAAGTGGCGCGAGGGCTACGACGACGTGCATGGCACGCGGATCAGGCGCGACGGAGAAAGCTGGATCAAGCGCACGACTGCAGCTGGGTTCTACCGGGTGATCGGACGTTTGTCCAAGACTCCGATTCCCGCCGACACCGGCGATTTCCGCCTGCTCTCGCCGCGCGCGCTGCAGGCGCTGGGGCAATTGCGCGAACGCCACCGTTTCATGAAGGGTCTGTTCGGCTGGGTGGGGTTCAACCAGGCCGCAATCCCGTATAGACGCGAAGCGCGGCTGGCTGGCAGCAGCAAATTCGGCTTGTGGAAATTATGGAACTTCGCCCTCGAAGGCATCACCAGTTTCTCCACCGCGCCCTTGCGCGTGGCTACCTACCTGGGCTTGGCGACCGCGGCCTTTGCCTTCGTATTTGCGATCTGGATCGTGATCAAGGCTGCACTCTACGGCGACCCTGTTGCGGGCTGGCCGACGATGATGGCCGTCATCCTGTTCCTGGGCGGGATCCAGTTGATCGCGCTTGGCCTGATGGGCGAATACCTCGGTCGACTGTACGACGAATCCAAACAGCGACCGCTCTACCTGGTGGACGTCTGGCAACCCGGTGCCGGAGGAGTATCCTCGACACGGGCAACCGGTATTGAAGGAGAACTCGATGCACTCGTTACGCCAGCTGTTGGGAAGCAAGCCTCCTGAAGTCCATGCGGTGGCCCCCGGTGATTCGGTGATTGACGCCATCCGGCTGATGGCGCAGAAGGGCATTGGTGCCGTACTGGTGATGGATGGCGCGAGACTGGCCGGCATAGTGTCCGAGCGCGATTATGCGCGCAAGGTCGTTTTGCACGGCCGCTCTTCATCCGATACCGCGGTACGCGAAATCATGACTGCCGATGTGATTACCGTGGGGCTCAACAGAACCGTGGAGCATTGCATGCAGATAGTGACCGAGCATCGCATCCGCCACCTGCCGGTGGTCGAGGGCGATGAAGTGATCGGGGTGATCTCCATCGGCGACCTGGTCAAGGCGGTGATCGAGGACCAGAAAGTACAGTTGGATCAGCTGCAGAGATATATCGCCAGCTGAAGGCTATTTTGCGTACTGGCCGCCACAACTGCTGTCCTTGCCCGGACCCAGTTCCAGGGTGGCCAGCAACGCAGCCGGCGGCGCGATGCTTGCCAGCGCGATCGCCACGGCGCCACGTAGTCCCAGGCGCTTGAAATCGGGACGGAACGAAGGATCCTTGAAGGTACCGTCAACGACCAGTGGTGATCGCAGCGCCAGGATGCTGCGGTCCTTCGGCCTTGGTCTGAGTTCCAGATCCAGGGTCTCGTCCTTCAGGCTGATGTTGCCGCTGCCGACGATGATCGTATCGGCGGTGTCGAAAGCCAGAGCATGCGATTGCATCAGCCCGTTGGCGACGGAAAATTCTCCGAAAGCGCAGCGGATCGGGACCTTGCGATCGTGGGTCACCAGGAATTTCAGGGATTCAGCGATATCGATGCCCGCAAGCTCCATCAGCAGATTGCTGATCTGGCCCCTGCCCATGCCCAATGCAATATTCCCGTCGGCGCTGCCCAGCATCGCGGCGATGGAGTTGCCCGTGCCGGCCAGGGCGATATCTCCGCTTATGCGCCCCACTGCGTCCTGGGTCAATTTGACATCGGGGAAGAGCTTGGAAAGGTCGACTTTCCGCGCCGAGACACGGGCGCTGGTACGGATGACTTTTTCGCGTGCATCCATGCGAATGGCAGAGCGGATGTCGCCGCCAGCCACGCCGAAATTAAGGGGTACCAGTTGCAACACACCCTGGTCCAGCTTCAGGTGCGCGTCCATGTCGTCGATCGGCAGTGCGGGCGCGTTGATGTGGTGGGCTTTCAGGCGTACGTCGGCATCCATCGAGCGCAGCTTGGCCAGGTTGTATGGCGTATCGGGCAACACATGCGGATTGGCGGCGAGGGCCGCCGCCTGCGCCTTGAGTTCGGGGTTGGTCGCTTCGCCGCCATTCGCTTGCGGCGGCGCGCCGATGAAACCGGCCAGGTCGTCGAAGTCCAGGCGCTTGGATACAAGGTCGGCCACCAGCAACGGACGTTCGCGCCCCACCGTTACTGCCGCGGAACCGCCCAGGTCGCTGTCGCCGACTACACCGTCGAACTTGTCGTAATGCCAGGTCTTGTCCTTGCGGGTCAGGCGTCCATCGAAATGATAGGGCGGCGTGGCTGGCGTGGCGACGCCTATCAAGGGGAAAAGGTCCTCAAGATTCTGGCCGGCGAGGGCCAGCCGCAGGTCGAAATCGCGAAACTTGAATGGATCGGTCAGCGTGCCGCGCGCATGCGCCGTGGTCGGACCCGCGCTGGCGCGCAGGTCTATGCGATAAGGCTCGGTGCTGTCACCCAGCGCGAGCGGGGACTCGGCACGGCCTGACAACTTGAATGCGTTGCCGGTCCATCGGCCCTTGCCGACGATATCAACGGGAGGCGCCATGTTCCCGGCTTCGGCCTTTGCGCTATTGACCGAAATATCGATGTCGGTTTTCTTTGCTGCGTCGAAGAACTGAAGTTGCCCATCGTCGATCCAGATGCGCCGGTACTCGACCGTGTTTTGGCCCGACTGATCACCAAATACCCAGTTGCCCACGCCTTTGGGGCCGGTTTCCAGCAGCACCTTGGGTGCCGACAAGCGGATCCAGGGAATACGGGCCTGGCGCCTGGATAGCAACGGCCATATTTCAAAGTCGATTTGCGCGCGGTCTGCCGTGGCCATGGCCGGCTGCTTGGACCAGGCTGCATTGCCGAATCGAACTTTGTCCATGTTGACCCTGGTGACTCTTCCCAAGTCCACGTCCAGGTCGCCATTTATCTGGAAGGTGCGGCCGGTACGCGCCTGGACCAATCGTTCCAGTGGGCCCTTGAACCAGTTCCAGTCGAACAACAGGATCAGCACTACCAGCGCGGCGAGGCACAACGCGACGATCTCAACTGTCCTGCGCGAAGGCTTGTGTCGAAAGATAGGCGTCGGCTTGTCTGCAACCTCGTTCATGCGGCCAATATAGGAAAGGCTTGTTCAGATTCCGCGAAAGGGCGCGGGCAACCATTCATGTTGCAAGGGTCAATGCAACCTGGGCAGCAGCACCTGCGCGGTCACCGCGATGAAGTGGCAGACGCTGCCACCGATCACGAACAGATGCCAGATGGCGTGCGAAAACCGGATCGACTCGCGGTGATAGAAATACGTGCCCAGGGTGTACGACAGGCCGCCGGCCAGCAGCCAACCCAGGGTCCATGCATCCAGTGAATTCAACATCGGCTTGATCGCCACCAGCACCAGCCAACCCATGGCGATGTAGATGGCCGTGGACAGCAGCTTGAAACGGCCGGTGTAGAACAGCTTGAACACCACTCCGGCCAGCGCCAGCGTCCAGATCGCGATAAACAGACCCCAGCCCCACGGCCCGCGCAAGCCGATCAGGGTGAAAGGCGTATAGGTGCCGGCAATCAGCACATAGATCGCGCAGTGGTCGAATACCTTGAGCCGCGCTTTCGCCCGCGGATGCTGGATCGAGTGGTACAGCGTGGAAGCGACGTATAGCAGCAGCAGGCTGACCCCGAAGACGATGGCTGCGCCCAGTTGCCAGGCGTCTCCGTACTGCGCAGTCAAGGTGATCAATATCGCACCACCGGCGAGTGCCGCGACCGCACCCACGCCATGGGTCAGGGCGCTGGCCAGTTCGTCGCGGAAATCAGTCTGTTCGCTCATTGGATCAGGATCGTGTTCCTGTCTGGAGCAAACACTCCAGATCGCGCCATCAAGCCAGGATTGTCTATCATAGGGAACTTCCTGGCAGCTCCACCGCATGATCATTTCCCACCTCCGGCGCTTTATTTTTGTAGCTATCCCCAAGACAGGCACGCATTCCGTACGCCAGGCGCTGCGCCGGCACATGGGTGCCGACGACCTGGAGCAGGTGGGCCTGTTCGTCAACAGCCGCTTTCCGTTTGCCCAGTTCGAGGACATACGCCACGGCCATATCAGCCTGCAGCAAATCCGGCCATGCCTGGACGCAGGCCAGTTCGAGAGCTATTTCAAGTTCGCGTTCGTGCGCAACCCTTATGATCGATTCGTGTCGTACTGTGCCTTCATGAGCCGCGATACCGGCCAGTTCGCGGCAGATGCCAAGGGATTCATGAAGCACGTGCTGTTCCGGGTGCGGCCCCAGGATCACGTACTGTTCCAGCCGCAGCATTCTTTTCTGGTCGATGAAAACGGCGAACTGCTGTCGGACTTCGTAGGTCGGGTTGAAGAGATGCAGGCCGGCTACGACGCGGTGTGCGAAAGGTTGGCAGTGGCCAGTGCCGAGTTGGCGGTGGTCAATGCTTCTCAACGAGGCGGCTACCTTCAATACTATGACGATGAATTGATGCAGGGTGTCAGGGAGTACTATCGCGATGACTTCAAACTCTTCGGCTACGCGGCCGACTGATATGCGCGCCAATCCACGTAAAACCGACTCCATACGCCACCTTGGCAACGTCGACGTGGCCGGTCTTCGCGATGCGATTCTGGCTATTCCCGAGGCTGAATGGGATGCGGAGAACGCGGCCAAGCCCAACAAGTACGACGCGCTTTCCAGCACCCGGCACATCGTGTTCCGTTTCGTAAGCAGTCCGCGGCACTGGGCCGAATCCTACGACAGGCCGCTGTGGGAGCAATGGAGTGCATTGCTGCTGCCGGTGATGGAGAAGGCCACGCTTTCCTACGCATATAAACGCTCCGCTTATCCAAGAGTGATGTTTGCGCGGATGGCTCCCGGCGGCGTGATCCATCCGCACGTCGATGCCAATCCCGCCGCATTGTGGCCGCACAAGATCCATGTGCCGATCACCACCAATGACCAGGTGACCTTTTTCATCGGTGACGAGGGGCACAAGCTGGAAGTGGGAAAAGCCTACGAGGTCAACAATCTCGGCAAGCATGCGGTAACCAATAACGGCAACACCGACCGCATCCACCTGATCTTCGAGTACTACGACCTGGATCAGCCGGAAGGCTGAGTATCACGCAGCATGCCCTGCGTGTTGCGGCGCCAGAACGGCGCCACCACGCTGCCGGCCCGCAACATGCGTTGCAGCAGCAACAGGCTGATTACTCCGCAGGTCAGCACGGTCAGCACCGAGGCCTCGGCACCGAAACCACCGCCGTCCAGCCAGTCGGGCCCTTGCAGCCGCGACTCGATCAGCCCATCCACCTTGATCCCCGATACCGGGATGCCGAATACAGCGCCCTGGACGAAATTCCAGCCCGCATGCAGGCCGATGCACCACGATAACGAACGGGTCACGTGATACAGCAGGCCGAACAGCAAGCCTGCCTCGATCGAGATCGCGATAGAGCTCCAGGCAGTGGCGCCGGGGTTGAAAATATGGGCGAAGCCGAAGAACAGCGCCGACACCAGCAAGGCGATCCATGTGCCCAAACCTTCCTCGGTGAGCCGGAACAGGATGCCGCGGCTGACGATTTCCTCGGTGATCCCCGGCACCACCGCGGTCAGCAGGAACAAGGTCCACAACGGCGCATAGCCCCAGCCACTGATCGAATAGACGTTGGCGGCCCATAGTTCGGCAGTCACCAGGGTGAACAGCAGCAGCGCGGCGATCAGGCCCCAGAGCAACTGCGGTGATTTCCGCCAGTCCAGCTCGCTCAGCGGACGACGTTCGATCGCCTTGGCCAGCAGCCAGTACGCCAGCAGGAACGGCAATACGGCCAGGACCGTGGACCCCAGGTTGGCGCTCATGGTCTTGAAACTATTGGCGGGAATGGCGGCTACCTTGGCCAGCCAGCGTGCCATCAGCGTGAACAGCGACAGCATCAGCACGAAATAGATCATGCGCAGCAGCGGCGAGCGCAACAGTCGCTGCAGGATCGGCTTGAGCGCGCCTTGCGCCGCCGCGGTCAAGGCTTCAGTCCAGACCCACGCTGTGCGCATGCTCGCGCGTTGCCAGGAACTGCACGTCGGGCGCGCGTTCCTGCGCCAGTTGCAGGTTGACCCGGGTCGGCGCCAGGTAGACCAGTTCGCCCGCGGCATCCACGGCCAGGTTCATTGCGTTCTTGTCGCGGAATTCTTCCAGCTTCTTCGCATCATCGCAGCGGATCCAGCGCGCGGTGACCACGCCAATCGGCTCGAAGCTGGCGTCCACGCTGTATTCGTCCTTCAACCGGTACGCGACGACCTCGAACTGCAGCGTGCCGACCGCGCCCAGGATGAGGTCGTTGCTCATCAGCGGACGGAAGAACTGGGTGGCACCTTCCTCGCTCAACTGGGCCAGCCCCTTCTGCAGTTGCTTCAACTTCAGCGGATCGCGCAGGCGTGCGCGGCGGAACAGTTCCGGGGCGAAGTTGGGGATGCCGGTGAAGCTGATCGCCTCGCCTTCGGTAAAGGTATCGCCGATGGAAATGGTGCCGTGGTTATGGATGCCGATCACGTCGCCCGGCCACGCCTCAATCGCGATTTCGCGGTCGCTGGCCATGAAGGTCAGGGCGTTGGCCAGCTTCATTTCCTTGCCGGTGCGCACGTGGAAACTCTTCATGCCCGCCGAGAAACGACCTGAACACACGCGCATGAACGCCACGCGGTCGCGGTGCATCGGGTCCATGTTGGCCTGGATCTTGAACACGAAGCCGGTGAGCTTGGGTTCTTCGGGTTTTACGTCGCGCGTGGTGGTCGCATGCACCTGCGGCGAGGGCGCATGGTCGACGAAGAAGTCGAGCAACGGCTGCACGCCGAAGTTGTTGACTGCCGAACCAAAGAAAACAGGCGTCTGCTTGCCCGCACGGTACGCAGCGAGGTCGAACGCATGCGAGGCGCCCTGGACCAGCTCCAGTTCATCCCGCAGTCCCGCCAGCAGGTTCTCGCCCAGGCGCTGCACCAGTTGCGGGTCGTCCAGCGAGGCGAAGATGGTGGAATCCTGGCGGGTGAAGTTGCGGCCCTGTTCGTACAGGTGCACTTCGCCGCTGATCAGGTGCACGACGCC
>JBDTPP010000040.1:0-22957 GCA_039932615.1 Pseudoxanthomonas sp. | reverse complement strand
ATCAGATACCCTCAAAAACCCGGACTCTAGATCCGACTGCTACTGAAGCAGGGCGGACGTCGGGGCCTACGCTACGAGTTCGACAAGACTTCCATCAAGAATTCGAGCTACACCCCCAATGGTCACCAGCAATTGGAAGATGATCAGACTGTCGTTAGGCAGCGGGTGCGGAAGCTGCTGGAGGGGAACGGCGCATTCCAAATCTACGTGACGAATTTCCCTCCACCTGACCCCACCGACCCTGAGCTCAGACCATGACCATGTGGTGGTGGATGATCTTCGCAATTGCTGGGATCGCTTTGCTCGGACACTGGCGGACGAAAAGCGCAGTGTGGGGCACGGCGACAATGGGCCTTGTCATCGGCCTGATCGTGGCTGCTATCCACCCCGGATTCGATTGGGCGTTCGTTGGCAAGATTGTGGCGATTGCAACTCTGATAGGCGTCGTGATCGAGTGGCTGCCACGCTTGGGAAGAAAATCGGCGCAGTAGCCTGATTCAGCCCATAGGCTATGGGACTGACGACCACCCAAAGAAAAAGCCGCCCTTGCGAGGCGGCTTCTTTGTTTCAACCTGGTGCCGGAAATAGGAATCGAACCTACGACCTCATCATTACGAATGACGCGCTCTACCAACTGAGCTATTCCGGCATGGGACGCGAATTCTAGGGGTCGCCGGGGGTGGGGTCAATTCACCAGCTGCAGGCGAAGCTCCTTGGGCAGGGCGAAAACCATGCTTTCCGGCTCTCCTTCCAGCTCGGTCACGCCTGCCGCGCCCAGCTCACCCAGGCGCGCGATCACCCCCTGGACCAGAACATCCGGGGCCGACGCGCCGGCGGTCACGCCAACACGGGACTTGCCGATTATCCAGGCCGGATCGATCTCATCAGCGCCATCGATCAGATAAGCCTCCACGCCTTCGCGTTCGGCCAGCTCACGCAGCCGGTTGGAGTTGGAACTGTTGGGCGAGCCCACCACCAGCATCAGGTCGCACTGCGCGGCCAGCACACGCACCGCGTCCTGGCGGTTCTGGGTGGCATAGCAGATGTCGTCGTGGCGCGGGCCCTGCATCGCCGGGAACCGCGCCTGCAGGGCTTCGATGATGCCGCGAGTGTCGTCCACCGACAGCGTAGTCTGGGTGGTGTAGGCCAGGTTTTCCGCTTGGGCCACCTGCAGCGTGGCCACGCCGTCGATGTCTTCCACCAGGTAGATCCGCCCTGCCCCGCTTTCGGCATTCCACTGGCCCATGGTGCCTTCCACCTCGGGATGCCCGGCATGACCGATCAGGACCACGTCGCGGCCGGCGCGGCAGTGGCGCGCGACCTCGAAGTGGACCTTGGTCACCAGCGGACAGGTGGCATCGAAGATCTTGAGCCCGCGAGCGATGGCTTCGGCGCGCACCGCCTGCGACACACCATGCGCGCTGAAGATCACCGTGGCGTTGTCGGGCACCTCGTCGAGTTCTTCCACGAACACCGCGCCACGTTCGCGCAGGTCCTCGACCACGAAGCGGTTGTGCACGACCTCGTGGCGCACGTAGATTGGCGCGCCCAGTGTTTCGATGGCGCGCTTGACGATCTCGATGGCGCGGTCGACACCGGCGCAGAAACCTCTGGGATTAGCGAGTAATACGTCCATGGAGCTAGTGTAGAGGAACGAGGAGTGAGGAACGAGTAGTAGCGACTGGAGCCTTCACTCGTTCCTCGTTCCTCGTTTCTCGCTTCTCGCTGCTCACTTCTTGTTCCTGTTCATCAAGCCGAACAGCGCGATGCCCACGGCGCCGGCGACGATCGCCGAATCGGCCAGGTTGAACGAAGGCCAGTAATGGTCGCGCCAGTGCCACTGGATGAAATCGATGACATGGCCGTGGATCAGCCGGTCGATCACGTTGCCCAAAGCGCCGCCGATTACCAGCGAATAAGGCGCTGCCTGGCGCCAGTCGCCGCGAGGCGTGCGCGACAACCAGAAGCCCAGCAGGCCGCAGATCGCCACTGCCAGGATCGTGAAGAACCAGATCTGCCAGCCACCGGCATCGCTCAGGAAGCTGAAGGCCGCGCCGGTGTTGTAGGTACGGAACCAGTTCCAGAAACCATCGATCACGGGAAGGGCGGTGTATTCGGGCAGCTTGGCCAGTACCCAGGCCTTGGACCACTGGTCAAGGGCGATGACAATGATCGAGAGGATCAGCCAGATAACGGCGTTGGGTTTGGGGTGCTTCGACATTGCGTGAGGCCTTGATGTTGTTCCCTTCTCCCATCGGCGACCGGAGGGAGTGCAGGGAGAAGGAAAAACTAGAACCATCTGCGGTCTTCGCCCGGCCCCTCGATATTCGAGACGCAACGCGCGCACAACTGGGGATGTGCGGAATCGGTCCCCACATCCGTGCGGTGATGCCAACACCGCACGCACTTGAGCTTGGTGGTCGGTTGCGCCAGCACGAATACCTCGTCCGCATTGACCGGGGTCACGCTGACATCGCCGCTGATGAACAGGAAACGCAATTCCTCCGCCAGCGGTTGCCACTTCGACACCAGCTCCGGGCTGGCTGATACCGCGACTTCCGCATCCAGCGCGGCGCCGATCACGCCGTTGGCCCGCATCGGCTCCAGCACTTTCGCCATCTGTTCGCGCAGCGCCAGTAGCTTGTCGAAATCCTCGGCCGAGAGCGGTGCATCGGCGGGTAGCGGTGAGAGGCCGTCGTACCAGGTGGCGAACAGCACGTTGTCCACGCGCTTGCCCGGCAGGAAGCCCCAGATCTCGTCTGCGGTGAAGCTGAGGATCGGTGCGATCCAGCGGGTGAACGCTTCGAGGATGCGGAACATCGCGCTCTGCGCGGAACGCCTGCCTCGCGAATCCTCCTGCATCGTGTACAGGCGGTCCTTGGTCACGTCCAGGTACAGCGAGCCCAGCTCGACGCTGCAGAAATTCGACAGCGCCTGGACGATGTCGGCGAAGTCGTAGCGCGCGTACGCTTCGACGATGCGCGTCTGCAGCGCATCGGCGCGGTGCACGATCCAGCGGTCCAGCGCGACCATGTCGTCGAGCGGACGCAGGTCGCGCGCCGGATCGAAGCCATCGAGGTTGCTGAGCAGGAACCGCGCGGTGTTGCGGATGCGGCGGTAGGCATCACCGCTGCGTTTCAGGATCTCGTCGCTGACCGACATCTCATTGCGGTAGTCGGTGGATGCCACCCACAGGCGCAGCACGTCGGCGCCCATCGCATCCATGACCTTCTGCGGCGCAACCACGTTGCCCAGTGACTTGGACATCTTGCGGCCGTTCTGGTCCACGGCGAAGCCATGGGTCAGCACCTGCTTGTAAGGCGCCACCCCATCCATCGCCACACCGGTCAGCAGCGAACTCTGGAACCAGCCGCGATGCTGGTCGGAGCCTTCCAGGTACAGATCGGCGGGCTTGTGCAGGCCTTCACTCTCCCGTTGCGCCAGTACGCATTCATGGGTCACGCCGGAATCGAACCAGACGTCGAGGATGTCGCTGACCTTGTGGTAACGCGCGGCGTCTACACCGAGCAGCTCTGCCTTGTCCAGTGCGAACCACGCGTCCACGCCACCGCGTTCGACCAACTCCGCCGCCTTGCGCATCAGTGCCGGCGTGTCGGGATGCGGCTCGCCGGTCTCAATGTCGGTGAACAGTGCGATCGGCACGCCCCAGGTACGCTGGCGGCTGATGCACCAGTCCGGACGACCTTCGACCATGCCGGTGATCCGTGCCTGGCCCCAGTCAGGAACCCAGGCCACGTCCTTGATTGCCTGCAGGGCGTCGCGCTGCAGGTTGGCCTTGTCCATCGAGATGAACCACTGCGGCGTGGCCCGGAATACCACCGGCGTCTTGTGCCGCCAGCAATGCGGGTAGCTGTGCTCGAACTTCGCGTACGACAGCAACACACCGCTCTTTTGCAGGACGTCAACCAAGGCTTCGTTTGCTTTCCAGATATGCAGGCCGGCCAGCGTCAGCTCGCCTGCCGGCGGTGTGCTCGGCAGATACACGCCACGGCCATCGACCGGGTTGAGTTGCGCGGCACTATAACGATCGACCAAGCCGTATTGCAGGCCAACCGCGAAATCTTCCTGGCCATGGCCGGGCGCGGTATGCACAGCGCCGGTACCGTCTTCCGAGGAAACGTGGTCGCCCAGGATCGCGGGGATGTCACGTTCGGCATAGAACGGATGGGCGAACAGCAGTCCTTCCAGCGCGCTGCCCTTGGCACGGGCGTGCACGACGTAGTCGCTGACCCCGTAGCGCTGCAACGCGGTTTCCGCCAACGCCTCGGCCAGGACCAGCCAGCGGCGCTTGCCCGCGTGGTCAGGCCCTTCCGCCAGGACGTAATCCAGGTCCGGGCCCAGCGAAATCGCCAGCGAGGCCGGCAGGGTCCATGGTGTCGTCGTCCAGATCGGCAATGCGACCTCGACGCCTTCCGGCAACACGACATCGAACGCCGCGGCAAGTGCCTTCGATTCGCGCGCGGCATAGGCCACGTCGATCGCCGGCGAGACCTTGTCCTGGTATTCGATTTCCGCTTCGGCCAGTGCAGAACCACAATCGAAGCACCAATGCACCGGCTTGACCCCGCGCGCCAGGTGGCCGCGTTCGATGATCTTCGCCAGCGTGCGCAGCATGTCGGCTTCGTACTTGAAATCGAGGGTGCGGTACGGCTGCTTCCAGTCGCCGATCACGCCCAATCGCTGGAAATCGGTGCTCTGCACGTCGATCTGTTCCAGCGCGTATTCGCGGCACTTGGCCCGGAACGCGGCGGCATCGAGTTTCTCGCCCACCTTGCCGTGCTTCTTCTCCACCGCGATTTCGATCGGCAGGCCGTGGCAATCCCAACCCGGCACGTACGGCGCATCGAAGCCTGACAGGTACTTCGACTTGACGATCACGTCCTTCAGGATCTTGTTGACCGCATGGCCGATGTGAATAGCGCCGTTGGCATAGGGCGGGCCGTCATGCAGGACGAACAATGGACGTCCATTTGCATTGGCGCGCAGCCGCGCGTACAGGTCGCCGGCCTGCCAGCGCGCCAGCGTCTGCGGCTCGCGCTTGGGCAGGTCGCCGCGCATCGGGAAATCCGTAGCGGGCAGATTGAGGGTTGTCTTGTAGTCCTGGGTCACGCGGTGGCTCGCAGTCGTTGTTCGGAAAGTAGGCGGCGCGCGGTTTCGGCGTCGCGTTGCATCTGCACGGTCAGTGACGGCAGGTCGGGGAATTTCAGTTCATCGCGCAGCTTGGCCACGAATTCGACCTCGATATGGCGCCCGTAGAGGTCGCCGTCGAAATCGAACAGATGCGCTTCCAGCAGAGGCTCCACGCCATCCACCGTCGGCCGGGTACCGAAGCTGGACACCGACGCATGCGGGCGCTCACCCACGCCATGCACCCAGGTCGCGTAGATGCCGGACAGCGCCGGAGTCTTCGGGAAGCGCAGGTTGGCGGTAGGGAATCCAAGCGTGCGTCCGAGCTGCTTGCCGCGCACCACCCTGCCGCCAATTGAATAGGCGCGGCCAAGCAGACGCGCCGCATCGGTGAAATCGCCGCTGCGCAGGGCCTCGCGGATGCGGGTGCTGGAAACCCTTTCGCCCTGCGCGTGCACGGCTTCAATTTCCCCTGCGGAAAACCCCAGCTCGGCGCCCATCTTCTGCAGCAGTGGCAGGTCGCCGCCACGCCGGTTACCGAAGCGGAATTCGGGTCCGATCCAGACTTCGCGCGCGCGCAGGCGCCCGACCAGCATCTTGTGCACGAAATCCTCGGCGCTCATCGCCGCCAGGCGCGCATCGAAGCGCAGCAGACCGACGCCATCGACACCCAGTGCGCGCAGGCCCTGGTACTTGCCGCGGGCCAGGGTCAGGCGTGGCGGCGGCAGCTCGCGGGAAAAGAATTCGCGCGGCAGCGGCTCGAAGCTCAGTGCCACCGCCGGCAACGATAAATCGTGGGCACGCGAAACGGCGTGGCGCACCAGCGCCCGATGGCCCAGGTGCAGACCGTCGAAGGCGCCGATGCAGACCACGCTACCGTGCGGGAACAACGCCCCGCCATCGACGTCACGAAACAGCCTGCTCATCACCATGAAGTATAGCCGGGTGACCGCAACTCAATGTCCGCGCAGGTCGCGGGGACGAATGCCCTGCAGCCACAAGAGGCCCGCGTAGACCGCGCCGCCGGCGCCAACCACAACCGCCAGCTTGGCCACGCGTTCCCACCATGGCCACGACATCCAGCCGTCCCACGCCCACAGCAAGGTGCACACCACCAACACCATGGCCAGGCTGGCCACGCTTATCTGGCGCAGGAATCGCCGCCAGCCTGGCTGGCGCCTGTAGACCCCTGCGCGGCGCAGGTACCAGCCCAGTTGCAGCGCGTTGAGCCAACCGGCCAGGGCAATGGCCAGGGCCAGCAACGCATGGGTCCCGGGAAGCTGTTTCAAAGCTGCCCAGGTATCGCCGCCATTCGCCGCCAGGGCCGCCTGCCCGGTCTGCGTGCACCAGAGCACCGTTGCGATAAGCGAGACCGTGAAAATCGCATTAGCCAATACCGAAACCACCGCTGCCTTGACCGGCGTGCGCGTGTCCTGCCGCGCGTAGAACGCGGGCGCCAGCACCTTGACCAGCAGAAAAGCCGGCACTGCGGTCGATTGCGCCATCAGGCTCAGGCTACTCATGCGCGAGTCGAATGCGGAGAAGTTGCGGTAGCCGAACAGCGACGCGATCAGCGGTTCCGCGCACAGGATCAATCCCAGGCAGGCCGGCAATCCAATCAACAGGCAAAGACGGAAACCCCAGTCGAGTCCTTTCGAAAACCCGTCCGGATCACTCGCCGCGTGGCGGCTGGACAGGTGCGGCAGGATTACCGTGCCGATGGCCACGCCGAACATGCCCAGCGGGAACTCCAGCAAGCGATCGCTGTAGTACAGCCACGCCACGCTGCCACTGAACAAAAGCGACGCCGCCATGGTGTTGAACAAGAGGTTGAACTGGGCCACCGACGAGCCGAACAGGGTCGGCACCATCAGCCGCATGATCTTGCGCACCCCCGGATGTCCAGCCGGCAAGCGCGGCCGCGGCAGCAGGCCCATTCGCGCCAGCGAAGGCAGCTGGAACGCCAGTTGCAGGATCCCCGCGGCGAACACGCCCCAGGCCAAGGCCACCACCGGCTCGAAGCCCCAGCGCGGCATCTGCGGTGCCAGGCCCAGGGCTGCGGCGATCATGGCCACGTTGAGCAGAACCGGCGACAACGCGGGAATGGCGAAACGATCGTAGGTGTTGAGGATGCCGCCGGCCAGCGAAGCCAGCGAGATGAACAGCACGTAGGGGAAAGTGATGCGCAGCATTTCCGTCGCCAGCCGCGATTGCTCACCGCCCAACTCGAAGCCCGGGGCGAACACCCGCATCACCCACGGCGCCGCCAGCACCGCCACGCCGGTCAGGACCAGCAGGAAGGCGGTCAGCGTGCCAGTGACCCGGTCGATCAGGTCCTTCACCGCCGCCTGGTCGCCCTTGGCCTTGTACTCGGCCAGGACCGGGACGAACGCCATCGAGAACGAGCCTTCCGCGGACAATCGGCGCATGAAGTTGGGGATGCGGAAGGCCACCACGAAGGCCTCCATGGCGGGGCTGGCGCCAAAAACCGCCGCATAGACCTGGTCGCGCACCAGCCCGAAGATCCGCGACAGGAAGGTCATCGAGCTGAAAACCGCGGTGGAACGCAGCAGCCGGTTGCCACTCATGGCCGGGCCTCGGGCGGGTTGACGCAAGTCATTGAATACCCCATAATTTCGCGTTCGTTTTCCCGCATTCCGTCCATTACCGCTCCACCCAACGATTTCCTAGGATACCCACCGTGGCAAATATCAAGTCCGCCAAGAAGCGCGCCAAGCAGGCCGTCGTGCGCAACATGCGCAACACCGGCCAGCGTTCGATGCTGCGCACCGCCGTCAAGAAAGTGCTCAAGGCGCTCGACGCCAACGATGCCGCAGGCGCCCAGGCTGCCTTTGCCGTGGCCCAGCCGATCCTGGACCGCTTCAGCTCGCGCGGCCTGATCCACAAGAACAAGGCTGCCCGCCACAAGAGCCGCCTGACCGCCCGCATCAAGGCGCTTCAGGCTGCCTGATCGGTCGCGACACGCAGCACTGAAAAACCCGGCCTGCGCCGGGTTTTTTGTTGCCGCTGACCCGCTCTCAACCGGCGGCATCGCGTGCTTCCTGCTCGTCCTCTTTGAGGCGGTCGAAGAAGGCCATGACGTCTTTCATGATCGGCCAGGTGCCTTCGCGCGACACTGCCGAGGTCACATACCACGGCTGGGTCCAGCCGAGTTCGGCAATCACCTCGGCGGCACGGGTCGCGGCTTCGTCCTCGAACATCAGGTCGGCCTTGTTCAATACCAGCCAGCGCGGTTTCTTCAGTAGCTCGGGGTCGTGCTTGGCGAGCTCTTGCTCGATCGCCCGCACCTGTTCTGCTGGTGAAATCTCCACCCCACCTTCCATCGGCGCCATGTCGACCAGATGCAACAGCAAGCGGGTGCGCTGCAGGTGGCGCAGGAACATTGCGCCCAGGCCCGCACCATCGGCCGCGCCCTGGATCAGGCCCGGGATGTCGGCAATAACGAAACTGCGGTGGGATTCAACGCTGACCACGCCCAGGTTCGGATAAAGCGTAGTGAACGGGTAATCGGCAACCTTGGGAGTCGCTGCAGATACCGCACGGATGAAGGTGCTCTTGCCTGCGTTGGGGAACCCCAGCAGGCCCACGTCGGCCAACAGCTTGAGTTCCATCTTCAGGGTGCGCGCCTCTCCTTCATCGCCCGGCGTGGCCCGGCGTGGCGAACGCGTTACCGAGCTCTTGAAGTGCATGTTGCCCAGGCCGCCCTTGCCGCCCTTGGCAACCAGCAGGCGATCACCATGGGCGACGAGGTCGCCGATCACCTCGTCCGTGCCGACGTTGACGATGGACGTGCCAGCGGGGACGCTGATGACCAGGTCGTCGCCGCCCTTGCCGTAGCGTTGCTGGCCCATGCCGTTCTCGCCGCGCTGCGCCTTGAAGCTGCGCTGATGGCGGAAGTCGACCAGGGTGCTGATGTTTTCGTCGGCCTGGATCCAGACGTTGCCGCCATTGCCACCGTCGCCACCATCGGGGCCACCCAGCGGAATGAATTTCTCGCGCCGGAAGCCGATGCAGCCATCGCCGCCATTGCCGGCTATGACATCAATTTCTGCTTCGTCTACTAGTTTCATGGGAATCGGGAATCGGAAAAGGGGAATATTTAATGCGGGTAGAACAGACACGTCGGCATTCTAGCTTCGCACTGACGATCAAACGGGACGGCGCGGAGCCAGCTTCTTTCCATCCCGATTCGGCATGCCCGTTTCCGCTCCAGAGAAACGAAAAGCCCCGCTCGTGGCGGGGCCATTCGCTCGCTATCGCGGCAGCTTACGCTTCGGCGACGACGCTCACGGTACGACGCCTGCGGGCGCCCTTGACCGAGAACTCGACCTTGCCGTTGACCAGCGCAAACAGCGTGTGGTCACGACCCAGGCCAACGCCCGGGCCCGGATGGAACTCGGTGCCGCGCTGACGCACGATGATGTTGCCGGCGTCGATCGCCTGGCCGCCGTAGATCTTGACGCCCAGCATCTTCGGATTGGAGTCGCGGCCGTTTCGCGAGGAGCCTACGCCCTTTTTATGTGCCATGACCTATCTCCTTACTTGCTGTCACCACCGGCAATGCCGGTGATTTCGATTTCGGTGTAATGCTGCCGGTGACCCATCTGCTTCTTGTGGTGCTTGCGGCGGCGGAACTTGATGATGCGCACCTTGTCGGCACGACCATGGGACTTGACGGTAGCGGTGACGGTGGCGCCTTTCAGCGCGTCGCCGAGCTTTACGCCCTCGCCGTCGCCGAGCATCAGGATCTGGTCGAACTTGACCTCCTGGCCGGCTTCGGTCTCGAGCTTCTCGACGCGAATCGTCTCGCCCGTCATCACGCGGTATTGCTTACCGCCGGTGACTACAACTGCGTACATGGGTGTTTCCTTATGTAGTTATTTTATTGACCCTGCCGCCATCGAGGGCAGACAGAAGCGGAATTGTAAGCCTTTCAGCAGCTTAGGGTCAACATTACAGCCTCCTGGACCAGGATGGAGGTCCCCGGCGGCCCGGCGGCGGGCTCGGACCGCGATAAACCTGTCCCGGAGGCCACTTCAGCCGGCCCCCGCGCCTTTCAATAACGCAATTTGCCCCCAGATCGTGGGATCGCTACGCTCCCCTGTTCGCTTAACGGATCCCCCCACCCGATGGCCATGGACTTCATCCGCATTCGCGGCGCCCGGACGCACAACCTGAAGAACATCGATCTCGACCTGCCGCGAGACAAGCTGATCGTGATCACCGGCCTGTCCGGTTCGGGCAAGTCCTCGCTGGCGTTCGACACTATCTACGCCGAGGGCCAGCGCCGTTACGTGGAGTCGCTGTCGGCCTATGCGCGCCAGTTCCTGAGCGTGATGGAAAAGCCCGATGTCGATCATATCGAAGGCCTGTCGCCGGCGATCTCGATCGAACAGAAATCAACCTCGCACAACCCCCGTTCCACCGTCGGCACGATTACCGAGATCTACGACTACCTGCGCCTGCTGTACGCGCGCGTGGGACTGCCGCGCTGCCCCGACCATGGCTATGCGCTGGAAGCGCAGACCGTCAGCCAGATGGTCGATCAGGTGCTGGAGCTGGGCAGTTCAGACGTGGGCCGCGAACAGCGCTACATGATGCTGGCGCCGGTGGTCCGCGAGCGCAAGGGCGAGCACGCCCAGGTCTTCGACCAGTTGCGTGCGCAAGGCTACGTACGCGTGCGGGTCGATGGACAACTGCATGAAATCGACGCGGTGCCGGCCCTGGCCCTGCGCCAGAAGCACACCATCGAGGCGGTGATCGACCGCTTCAAGCCGCGCGAAGACATCAAGCAGCGCCTGGCGGAGAGTTTCGAGACCGCGTTGAAACTGGGCGACGGCATGGCCTCGGTGCAATCGCTGGATGACGCCACGGCGGCGCCATTGCTGTTTTCGTCCAAATACAGCTGCCCGGTCTGCGATTACTCGTTGCCGGAACTGGAACCGCGCCTGTTTTCGTTCAACTCACCGGTCGGCGCCTGCCCGAAATGCGACGGCCTGGGCGTGGCCCAGTTCTTCGATCCCGCGCGCGTCGTCGTCCACCCCGAACTTTCGCTTTCAGCCGGCGCCGTGCGTGGCTGGGACCGCCGCAACGCGTACTACTTCCAGCTGATCGCCTCGCTGGCCAAGCACTACAAGTTCGATGTGGACGCGGCGTGGCAATCCTTGCCTGAGACCGTGCGCCAGGCCGTGCTGTTCGGCAGCGATGGCGAACTGATCACCTTCAACTACCTCACCGATTCGGGCGGGCGCAGTCAGCGCAAGCACAAATTCGAAGGCATCGTGCCGAACCTGGACCGGCGTTACCGTGAAACGGAATCGGCCGCGGTGCGCGAAGAACTGGCCAAGTACATCAGTGAGCAGCCCTGCCCCGAATGCGGCGGGGCACGCTTGAACAGGTCCGCGCGCAATGTCTTCGTCGCCGATCGCCCGCTGCCGGAACTGGTGGTGCTGCCGATCGACGAAGCACTCGCGTTCTTCCGCGGCCTGTCGCTGCCCGGCTGGCGCGGCGAAATCGCGACCAAGATCGTCAAGGAAATAGGCGAGCGGCTCGGCTTCCTGGTCGATGTGGGGCTGGACTACCTGACCCTTGAACGCAAGGCCGACACCTTGTCCGGTGGCGAAGCGCAACGGATTCGCCTTGCCTCGCAGATCGGCGCCGGGCTGGTCGGGGTGATGTACGTGCTGGACGAGCCCAGCATCGGTTTGCACCAGCGCGACAACGAGCGTCTGCTCGGCACGCTGACCCGGCTGCGCGACCTGGGCAACACGGTGATCGTGGTCGAGCACGATGAAGACGCGATCCGCGCCGCCGATTACATCCTCGACATCGGACCCTATGCCGGCGTGCACGGCGGCGAGATCGTCGCCGAAGGCCAGCTTGCCGACATCCTGAAGGCACCGCGTTCACTGACCGGGCAATTCCTCTCCGGCAAGCGCCGCATCGAGATCCCGACGTTGCGGCACAAGCCCAACCCGAAGATGACGATGCGCCTGCGCGGTGCCAGCGGCAACAACCTGAAGGACGTCGATCTCGATATTGCATCGGGTCTGTTCACCTGCATCACCGGCGTCTCGGGTTCGGGTAAATCGACCCTGATCAACGACACCCTGTATGCACTGGCCGCCAACGAGATCAACGGCGCCTCGCACAAGCCGGCGCCGTATCGCGAAGTGGAAGGCCTGGACCTGTTCGACAAGGTGGTGGACATCGACCAGTCGCCGATCGGGCGCACGCCGCGTTCCAATCCGGCGACTTATACCGGGCTGTTCACGCCGCTGCGCGAATTGTTCGCGCAGATTCCCGAATCACGCGCGCGCGGCTATTCGCCGGGACGCTTCAGCTTCAACGTGCGTGGCGGTCGTTGCGAGGCGTGCCAGGGTGATGGCCTGATCAAGGTGGAAATGCATTTCCTGCCCGACGTCTACGTGTCCTGCGATGTCTGCCACGGCAAGCGCTACAACCGCGAGACCCTGGAAATCAGATACAAGGGCTACAACATCAGCGAGATCCTGGAGATGACCGTCGAGGACGCGCTGCAGTTGTTCGAGCCGGTCCCCGCGCTGGCGCGAAAACTGGAGACCCTGGTCGACGTGGGCCTGAGCTACATCAAGCTGGGCCAGAGCGCGACCACGCTGTCGGGCGGCGAAGCGCAACGGGTCAAGTTGTCGAAGGAACTCTCGCGCCGCGACACCGGGCGCACGTTGTACATCCTGGATGAGCCAACCACCGGCCTGCACTTCCACGACATCGAGCATCTGCTGGCGGTGCTGCACAAGCTGCGCGACGACGGCAATACCATCGTGGTGATCGAACACAACCTGGACGTGATCAAGACCGCCGACTGGGTGGTTGACCTGGGCCCCGAAGGCGGCCATCGCGGCGGCCAGGTGCTGGCCACCGGCACCCCTGAGCAGATCGCGGCCAATCCAGCTTCGTACACCGGCCACTTCCTGGCCAAGCTGCTGCCGACATCGAAAGCCTCCAAAGGCAGCAAGCCGGCCGCCGTGGCCAAGCCCGACGTGTTGCCACAGCGCAAATCGGTGCTGAAGCAGATCGAGAAGGACGCCAAGGCGGCAGCAAAGGCCACGGCGAAAAAGAAGGCTGCCAAGTGAGCGCAGACGTGAACGCGAATCCGTCACAGGCGCCGATCTTCCGCGTCACTCTTGGCGTGCGCTGGGGCGACATGGATGCGTTCAACCACGTCAACAATGCGCAATACCTCCGCTACCTGGAGGAAGCTCGGGTGCAATGGATTGCGAGCCTTCCCGGCATTTCCCTGACCGATCGCATCACCCCGGTGCTGGTCGCAAGCAACGTCAACTACCGGCAGCCGATCGAGTGGCCAAACGAGATCGCCATCGAACTTTTCATTGGCAAGGCCGGCAACAGCAGCTTGAGCATGGGTCACCGCATGCTGTCTTCCAGCGATGCCTCGGTGCTCTATTCCGATGGCAACGTGGTCATGGTCTGGATCGATACGCAGACCGGCAAGAGCGTGCCTTTGCCGGAGGCCGTAAGAGCCGCGTGCTCCTGAACCCCTTTCTCCCAGTGAGAAAGGAAGGCACTGTCAAGGCGCAGGCTTTCGCACCACCAGTTCGGACAGCATCTCGCGCCCATCCTGCAGCTTGAACATCACCACCACCTTGCTGCCTTCCTTCAGCGGCGCATGGGGCTGCATCAACATCAGGTGCATGCCGCCAGGCTTGAGCACCGCGTCGCCCTCGGGGACGATCCGCAATTGTTCAACCGCACGCATCCGGCTGATCCCATCGACGATGCGGGTTTCATGCAGGGATACCTCGCCGAATGCCGGGCTACTGGCCGAAACGATCACTACCGGTGCCGGACACGGGTTGGCGATGCGCCCGAAGCCGGCCATCATCGGCATCGCCGCGGGCGGCAACCGCACCCAGCCGTCTTTCATCACCGGCGCGCATTCACGCGCAGCGGCCTGTGCTGCAGTCGCGGCGAACAGCAGCGCCAGTAACCATTGCAGCGGCTTTGATCGTGCCATCAGTCGTTTGTCCATGGGCTTATGATATCCGGCGTATCCACGGGAGAAAATGAATGAGTGCACTGGTCGAAATACTCGAACACGGTCCGATCCGCGAGATCAGGCTGGCGCGTCCGCCGGTCAATGCCCTTGACACCGACCTGTGCCGCGCGCTGATAGCCGCGCTGAACGATGCGGTGTCCGAAGGTGCGCGTGGCGTGGTTCTCTCGGGCAACGAGAAGGTGTTCTCTGCCGGCCTGGACGTGCCACACCTGATGTCGCATGGTGATGATCGCGACGCCCTGCAGGACAGCTGGAGCGCTTTTTTCGGAGCGACCCGGACCCTGGCAGAACTGCGGGTGCCCGTGGTGGCTGCCTTGACCGGCCATTCGCCCGCAGGGGGTTGCGTCCTGGCGTTGTGCTGCGACTATCGGATCATGTCCCGCAGTCCCGATCCCGCGCGCCCTTTCGCCATTGGCTTGAATGAAACCCAGGTAGGGCTGGTGGCGCCGGAAGGCATCCAGCAACTGTTGCGCCGGGTGGTAGGCATTTATCGAGCCGAGCGGCTGCTGGTCGCGGGCGAAATGGTCGCTGCGGAACGCGCGCTGGAGATCGGCCTGGTAGACGAAGTAGTGGCACCCGGAGACGTGGTCCCGCGCGCCATTGGCTGGCTGCAACAACTGTTGAAATTACCCTCCCATCCGATGCTGCAGACCCGCGCGATTGCCCGCGCCGACCTGGTTGCCGCACTCCATGCCGACAATATCCGCATGGACCGATTCATCGAAGGCTGGTACTCGCCGGACACGCAGATCGCGTTGCAGGCGCTGGTGGCAAGGTTGAAAAAATAAAGGTGTGCAGGGTGTGCCCCGGCACACCCACCGATATCTCGCGACTCCGCGTGCGGCGGGCCGGCGCCCGCCCTATGTTTGCGGGCTGATCGGTCGCGAGGGATCGCTGATCCATCCGCTCCACGAACCTGCGTAGACGCGCGCGCCGTGCAGGCCTGCATGTTCCAGCGCCAGCAACAGATGGCAGGCTGTAACGCCGGAGCCGCACATCAATACGGCCTGGTGGGGATCATGGCCGGACAACAGCGGCGCAATCTCGGCATGCAACTGTTGTTGCGATTTGAAACGGCCCGCGTTTAGGTTGTCAGCGACGGGACGATTGACCGCGCCCGGCACATGGCCGGCCACCGGGTCGATCGGCTCGACTTCGCCATGGAAACGTTCCGCGGCACGCGCATCCAGCAGCCAACCTGTCGCTTCGCCCAGTCGTGATTGCACTTCATCGGCGGTAACGATCCGCGAAGCATCGAACCCGGCGGGATAGGCTGCTTCGGCAGCGTGTGAGTTCGTCGATGTGGTTTCCGGCAGCCCCTGCGTACGCCACGTGGCCAGGCCGCCATCCAGTACGGCGACATGTTCGTGACCCAGCAACTTCAGCATCCACCAAAGCCGTGCGGCCGCCATGCTGCCGTCGCCCGCGTCGTAAACCACTACCTGGTGCTGCGGCGCGACGCCCCAATTGCCCAATTTTCCGGCGAATGCAGCGGCATCAGGCAAAGGATGACGTCCCTCGCCGACCCGGGCCAGGTCGGACATGTCGAGATTCAAGTCAGCGTATGCCGCGCCAGGAAGGTGCGATTGCCCGTAGGCGTTGCGGCCTGCCTGCGGGTCCATCAGGACGAAGCGCGCGTCGACAAGACGCACCTCCCCGCCGCCCAGTGCGCCGGCAAGTTCATCGACACCCACCAGCGTGGTCCATTTCATCGGATTCCCTTTCATACGAACCTGGCCAGGCGCTCGCGCAGGTTGAACAGGATCGCCGCGGTCGCGCCCCAGATGCGCTGGCCCGGCCAGTCGTATTCCAGCACTGCGCGCTTGCGCCCGCGATAATCCACTTCGACCCGGCGCAGGTTTCCGGGCTCCATCAGGAAGTCCAGCGGCACCTCGAACACATCGGCAACTTCGTCCGGATTCGCAACGGCGATGTAGTCCGGATCAATCACAGCGACCACGGGCAAGACCCGGAAGCCGCTGATGGTGGTAAAGGGATCCAGAAACCCCAACGGCGCTATCTGCGACGAGGCAAGCGCGATTTCCTCATTGCTTTCGCGGATTGCCGCAGCCACGGGGCTCAGGTCGCTGGCCTCGATTCGCCCGCCAGGGAAACTGACCTGCCCGCCGTGGTGGCGCAGTCCGTCGGTGCGGCGGGTCAGCAACACCTGCGTGCCCTGTTTGCGCGGCACCAGCCCAGCAAGCACGGCCGATTCCACTTGCGGCCCCGGGGGCAGCAGGTCGGCGAGCTCCTCATGGTTCCAGCCCGCCTGGGTGGGCAGGCTGGCCAGTGGGTACAGGACCTGGCGCAGTACTTGGCGCTCAGGCAGCAGCAGGTCGAAACCGGCACGCGTGTGTTCTCGACCCGGCAGGGTCGACTCCATCAGGCGCAAGCGTTCGTCGTCGTTCATGTGCGGCCAGCGGGCAATCTCGGCGGTCGTCCGCAGACAACCTTCGCAGAGCCCGTCGTCTCGCAAAGTACAGACACCTGTGCACGGGCTGAGCACGGCGCGGTAAGCGGAATTCATCGAATCAGACACCAACCGAGCATAGCGCGCAACCGCGCTTGCGCCCGGAACAATCAAAGGGACAAAAAATTACGCCGGCCAGAGGCCGGCGCAATCGAACTTCATGTTCAGCGGTGCATTTTAAATGCGCAAGCCGCTGTATCCCCGCCTGCGCGGGGATGCCACAACGGCAAAGCCATGCGCAAAGCGCAGGGCCCCTTGCGTCACTTGACGCTGACCAGCTTCACTTCAAAAATAACGGCCTGGTTCGGGCCGATCGGCGACTTGGGAGTGTTGCCGTAGGCCTTGTCGGCCGGAATCACTACTTCCCAACGCGCGCCGCTCGGCATTGCCACCAGTGCATCGCGCAGACCTGCCAGCGGGATTTCGCTGACCTTGATAGCCATCGGCGCCGGCGGCGCGGTCTGGCCCTGCTGCGGGCTGAAGGTATCGACGAAGGTGCGACCGTCGGCCAGCGAGCCCTTGTACTGCAGGGTCACGTTGCTGGCCTGGTTGGGCTTGGCTCCACTGCCCGCTTCGATTTCGCGGTACTGGACGCCACCCGGCAGGGTCTTCACGCCCGGCTTGCCCTTGTTCTGGGCCAGGAAAGCGTCGCTCTTGGTCTTGTTCTCGGCCGAAGCCTTCTCGAACTCGACCTTGGCCTTTTCCATCTGGCGCTTCTGCATGGTTTCGACAGCGGTGCGCAGCTGGGCAACCGGTACGGTGGGCTCCTTCTTCGCATAGCCGTCCTGGACGGCCTTGATAACGGTGTTGACGTCTACCGCTTCGCCGCTATCGACCAGATTGCGGCCAAGGTCGTAACCAAGCGCATAGCTCAGGTCGTTCTTGTTGGGCGCCGGCGTGGATTGCGCGAAAGCGGAGCCAGCTACCAGGGTCATGGCCGCGAGGGCGGCGGCAAGCAAACGCAACTTCATTATTTAGGATCTCCAGGAATGGAATGGGGCGGTCGAACCGCCCCTGCAGGACGCGTTAGGATAGCCGTCGCGGTGCTTAACCGCCACTGACGACCGGGGCTCTGACCGGGTCGCAGGCCTTAAGTTCCGCCGCACCCCCTACTCCCTGTGCAGCCAAAATGACCGATTCGCCCATCACTATCTGCGACCAGGCTGGCATCCGTCGCATCACCGTCAACCGTCCCGACAAGCTCAACGCCCTGAACGCCGCGACGCTGGATGCGCTGTTCGTGGCCTTCGAGGCCGCGGCGGAAGATCCCGTGGCGCGGGTCCTGATACTGACCGGATCCGGCCCAAAGGCCTTCGTCGCCGGGGCCGATATCGCTGAAATGGCCGATCTGCGTCCTACCGAGGGACGCGATTTCTCCCTGCGCGGGCAACGCCTCATGCGCCGCATCGAAACCATGCCCAAGCCGGTCATCGCCATGATCAACGGATTCGCACTGGGCGGTGGCCTGGAGCTGGCCATGGCCTGCCACCTGCGGATCGCCGCGGACACCGCCAAGCTGGGCCAGCCGGAAATCAACCTGGGCCTGATCCCTGGTTTCGGCGGCACCCAACGCCTGCTGCGCCTGGCCGGACGCGCCGCCACCCTGGAGCTGTGCCTGCTGGGCACACCGATCGACGCCGCGCGCGCATTGCTGCTGGGTATCGTCAATCGGGTGGTGGCGGCCTCCGAGCTGGAAGCCGAAACCCTGAAAGTGGCCGAACAACTCGCCCAGGCCGCACCGTTGGCCCTGCGCGGCACCCTGGATGCGGTCAACGTCGGCGGCGAGTGCGCCATCGGCGAGGGCCTGCAGTACGAGACGGTGCAATTCGGCCTGATGTTCTCTACCGATGACATGCGCGAAGGCACGCGCGCCTTCCTGGAACGTCGCAAGCCTGTTTTCAACGGGCGTTGAGTGGGCGCGCCAGCGAGCGAGGTGGAAGCAGTCCCGCATGCCTGCAGCCACGGGACCCGGCTGTTGCAGCTCCTGCAAGCCGACGAAGTCGATGCCGCGATCGAGGCCGGGCTGATGCACTACGTTCCCTGCCCGCTCTGCGATCGCGCATTGACTGCGGAACTGACCGAAACGAAACAGAAGTTGGCCACGGCGTGGGCCGCACGCGACCGTTACCAGGCACGCAACGCGCGCCTCGCCCGACGCACGGCCCAGCGCGAGGCAAAGCGCAGCTCTGCTATCCCGGAAAAGAAGAGCGCATTGCCTGCTGCAGCTGCCGCGATCCTGGCGCGCGCCAAGGCCCGGGCGGCTGAGCGCGGCAAGCAATGAATGCCTCGCCAAAACGCAGCAGGACGTTGAAACCCGACGAAGTCCGCGAGATGTTTTCGCGCCTGGCCGAACTCAACCCCAAGCCGGCCACCGAACTTGCCTACAGCACGCCGTTCGAGTTGCTGGTCGCGGTGATCCTGTCTGCGCAGGCAACCGATGTCAGCGTCAACAAGGCCACCCGGCGCCTGTATCCGGTCGCCAACACTCCTGCCGCGATCCTTGCGTTGGGCGAAGAAAGGCTGAAGTCGTATATCGCCACCATCGGCCTGTTCAATGCCAAGGCGAAGAACGTGATTGCCACCTGCCGCATCCTCGTCGAGAAATACGCCGGCGAAGTCCCGCGCGATCGCGCCGCGCTCGAAGCGTTGCCCGGGGTTGGTCGCAAGACGGCAAACGTGGTCCTGAACACCGCTTTCGGCGAGCCGACGATTGCTGTTGATACGCATATCTTCCGCGTATCCAACCGCATCGGCCTGGCCCCGGGCAAGGATGTGCGTGCAGTGGAAGACAAGTTGATGAAAGTCGTACCCGACGAGTACAGGCTGGACGCTCATCACTGGCTGATCCTGCATGGGCGCTACGTGTGCAAGGCACGCAAACCCGATTGCCCCCAATGCGTGATCCGCGACCTGTGCCGGTACAAGGACAAGACGCTGGGTGAGGTCAACTAGCCATAGGAACCCGAGGGCGGTTGTGGGAGCGGCGTAAGCCGCGAAGGAGCATCGCATTCCTGTTTCGCGGCTTACATCGCCCCCACATTCATTTCTCCCGCACTGTCCCTATGACAGAACGCGCTTACCGTCCGCGTCGACGACCTGTTCGCCATCTTCCTTGGTGAAGACGTCACGCTGCGGCAGCGGCAACAGGTCCAGCACCCGTTCGGATGGCCGGCACAGGGCAACGCCCAGCGGCGATACAACAATCGGCCGGTTGATCAGCAAGGGATGCGCAACCATCGCGTCCAGCAACAAATCCTCGCCCAGGGTGGGATCGTCCAGACCGAGTTCGTGATAAGGCGTCCCCTTCTCGCGCAGGAGTTCTTGTGCGCTTATCCCCATCCGGGACAGCAACGACTGCAACTGCGCACGACTGGGCGGCGACTTCAGGTATTCGACCACATGCGGTTCGATACCGGCGTTGCGGATCAACGCGAGTGTATTGCGCGAAGTGCCGCAGGCGGGGTTGTGGTAGATGACGATATCGATGGCCGGATTATCCATTACCACTCCAGTGAGAGGTTTCGGGGCCGGCATGATCCCGGAAGCGAAGCCGCCACTGCACCTGGATGGTTGGCGGATCAAAATTGTCATCGCAGCGAAATAAGACAGCTTTGTCACAATAACGCAAAGTTCACGGACTAGTCTGCCGGACATCTTCCCACCGCCCCAAGGGCTTTCCCATGAAACTGTCGCGCTCCACGCTCACCCTCGCCCTGCTGGCCGCCCTGGTCGCACCGGCCGCGCACGCTGAAATCGCCATCGACGTGATTGGCGGTTCCGAAGTCTCGTTCGAAGGCTTGGTGCAAGCCGACGGCAACTGGTATGACAACGATTTCGCTGACCTCAATGCCGGCACCACCACGGCCAATGGCGGAGACGGGAAGAACTCAGAATTCGACCTGCGCCGCGCTGAAATGGTGCTCAAGGGCAAGGGCCCGGGCAACTTCGAATGGGTGCTGGGGTACGACGGCAAGGCCAACAAGTTCCTAGACAGCAACATCAAGTACAAGGTCGGCGGCAACGCCAACCAGTATTTCCAGTTCGGCCAGTTCAAGCAGCCCAACAGCCTGGAAGAACTGTCCAGCACCAAGAACAACGACTTCATTTCCAAAGCCGCGGTCACCAATACCTTCGCGGTCGCGCGGCGCTTGGGCGGCGCCTATAGCTACGGCGACAGCAACTGGTCCATCACCGGCAGCTACTTCGGCCGCGAACTGACCCGCAACCTGGCCCACGGCAGTGGCTATGGCGTGCGCGGCACCTTCGCGCCGATCAATGAAAGCGGCAACATCCTGCACCTGGGCCTGGCGTACACCGACTACGACACCGACGCAGACACGTTCCGCGTCCGGGCCCGCCCTGATGCAGACCTGGCGCTGGTGCGCCTGGTCGATGGCGGCAACATGACCGACACTGATCGCATCAGCATCGTCAGCGGTGAAGCGATGTGGGTGCACGGTCCCTTCAAGCTGCAGGGTGAATATTATTCCGCCGACCTTGAGCGCTATGGCGCGGGCCATGGCAACTACAAGACCGACGGCGGCTACATCAGCGGCGTCTGGAACATCAGCGGCGAAACATGGGGATACAAAGCGGGCGTACCGAGCACTCCGCTGCCGCAGGACCCGGGCAAGGGCATGTGGCAGGTGGGCCTGCGCTACGACACCATCGACCTCAACGACGGCAAGCTGATCGCGCCCGTCGCACCAGGCACAACGCCTACCGTGGATGGCGTGCTGGGCGGCGAAATGAGCACCTGGACCGTCGGCGTCAACTGGTACTTGCGTTCCAACTTCAAGTTGGCGCTGAACTACGTGATTGTGGACAGCTCGCGCTACATCACCAGGACCAGCGCCAACTACTCGGAGGATGCGGCCAACAACAACGCCACATTCAACCGCGTGGTCGATGACAACCCGAATATCCTCGAAGCTCGCCTCCAGTTCTACTGGTAAGCAAGCCGCCAGGCACAACCGGAAGCGCGGCCCAGGCCGCGCTTTTTTTCGCCTTCGCGTCCGCCGCGGACTGCTGCCACCGGCGTCATATTTCTGACCCCTCCACGACATGTGGCTGTCACGTAAACGTCGTGAAATGCCCGCCAACGGCAACCAGCCGTGCGTATCCCACTTCCAGGAGCCACCCGTGTTCAAGTCCCTCAAATCCCGCGTTGCGCTACTGGTCCTTGCGGCCACATTTTCGGCCAGCGCCTCAGCCGCCGACGTCACCGGCGCTGGCGCATCGTTCGTCTATCCGGCCATGTCCAAGTGGTCGGCCGACTACGCCAAGGCCAGCAGCAAGCAGGTCAACTATCAGTCCATCGGTTCCGGCGGCGGCATCGCCCAGATCAAGGCCGGCACGGTCGATTTCGGTTCCTCCGACGCGCCGCTGAAGCCGGAAGACCTGGCAAAGTCTGGCCTGGCGCAGTTCCCGTCGGTGATTGGCGGCATCGTGCCGGTGATCCACGTCGAAGGCGTGGCTGCCGGCGCGATGAAGCTGGATGGCGAGACCCTGGCCAACATTTTCCTCGGCAAGATCACCAGGTGGAATGACCCGGCAATCGTGGCCATGAACAGCGGCCTGAAGCTGCCCGACGCCAAGATCACCGTCGTGCACCGCTCCGACGGTTCGGGCACCACCTTCAACTTCGTCAACTACCTGTCCAAGGTCAACGGCGACTGGAAGAGCAAGGTCGGCGAAGGTACCTCGGTCAAGTGGCCGGTGGGCATCGGCGGCAAGGGCAACGAGGGCGTCGCCGCGTACGTGAAGCAGATCAACGGCGGCATCGGCTACGTCGAGCTTTCCTACGCGCTGCAGAACAAGATGGCGTATTCGCGCATGAAGAACGCCGCCGGCAACTACATCCAGCCGAGCGATGACAGCTTCGCCGCGGCCGCCGCCAGCGCCGAGTGGGGTTCGTCGAAGGACTTCTACCTGGTCATGACCAATGCCCCGGGCGCGGATTCCTGGCCGATCACCGCCACCAACTTCATCCTGATGTACAAGCAGCCGAAGAACGCCGCCGGCGCCCAGGGTGCCAAGGAATTCTTCCGCTGGGTCTATGCCAACGGCGACGCCCAGGCCACCGCGCTGGGCTACGTGCCGCTGCCGGACGCGCTCGTCCGGCAGATCGAGACCTACTGGTCGCAGAACATGGCGTACTGAACGAACGGGTCTCTCTCCCCAGGTCGTTCATGGGCGCGGGCCGCAAGGTCCGCGCTTTTTTTTGATCTAGGTGTTGGGATGGAAGCGAGGAGTGAGCG
>JBDTPP010000039.1:0-23628 GCA_039932615.1 Pseudoxanthomonas sp. | reverse complement strand
ACGCGATTTTGAGTTCGTCTTTGTCCAGCCAGACCTGCACGGCCTTGCCGCGCAGTTCCTTGGGTACGTCTTCAAGCACTTTGTAATGGCCTGCGATCGCCACGAGTTCGGCATGGAACTCCTGGCAGAAGATGCGTGCATCGGTATTGCCCTGCGCACCCGCCAGCGCGCGACCGCGCAAGGTACCGTAAATATGGATGGATCCGTCGGAAATGACTTCGGCACCGGCACCGACGGTATTGAGCACGGTTAGGTCGCGGTTCTCCGCATACAGCTGCTGGCCGGAGCGGACCGGGGTCTTCTGGATCAGGCCCGGGCTGCTGGCGGCTGCAGGAGTCGGCGCCTTCGTTGTTTTTGCGGCGGGGGCGTCAGCCCTGATGCTTTCACTGCGGGCATTCGGAGCTGACGTCGCTCCCACAGGTGCCGTGGCAGCGATCGGCTCGTACTGCGCGCGGAACTTGGCCAGCAACGGCAGCTTCAACTGCTCGGCAAGCTGCTCGGTTTCGCGCGTGCCATAGGACAGGCCGACAGGAAGCACGCCCGCGGCGCGCAGTCCGTCCAGCAACGCCTGGGCAGTGGCAACGTCCGGCATCCGCGCCAGCCCGCCAAAATCAATGATCACCGGTGCCCGGCCAAACAGCTTGGGTGCGCGTTCGACGCGTTCGCGCATTTCCCGCGACAGTTGCTCGACATCAAGGGTCCGCACGCGCAGGTTGGCGATGCCAACCTGGCCAATCTTGAGTTCACCGGCCTGTTCGTAATCCGGGTTGGCTGAAGTCACGCTCATGCTCCAGCCAACCCTGTTCCTGCCGTATGGGTTTCCGTCGACCGTTCCGACAGCTCCTCGACAAACGCGCGCCCGCGGGTCCACGGCAGGTCGGGCAAGGCCTCGCCGTAGGTCTCGCGCACCCACTCGTAGCTGCACAGCTCCTTCATCAGCATGCTGGCGCGCACGCCCGCATCGGCCATCTGGTTCTGGCCCACTTCCTTGAAGCCGAAACTGCCATGGAACAGCAAGGCAGGATCGGCGCCGTGGTCCAGGAACACCTCGCAGGCCAGTTGCGGGTACCTGAGCTCGGCGTAGCTCTGCACATCCGCATAGAAGGCACGGCCAACGCCGCCGCCGCGACGGCGGCTGGCGACCACGATGCGGTCGATGTAGAAGAACTGCGGGTAGCGTTCGCGGAACCAGGCGAAATTGCTGCTGTCGTGGTCGGCGTCGGCACCAAAGCCGACCAGGAACCCGGCCAGGTTGCCGTCGCGCTCGGCGACGCGGAAGTATTCGGCCTGCTCGTAAAAACGATGCACCCGGGCCGAATCCAGCGGCAGGATCGCCAGTCCGGCGTTGTTGTTCAGGGCTAGGACGGAATCCAGCTCGTGCTCGCGCACGTCGCGGATGACAATCGACATTCAACTCGCTCCGGGGGAGATGGTACGGATGGCCGCGAGCCACCGGCGCGGATTATCGCATGGGTGACAGGAGACGGGGCGGCCAGTCCGGCGACAGCATGACTTTCGGTCGGGGTGCGAAGCGGGCATTCGGCCTAAGATGCGCGCATGTGGTCACGCCTCAGTCATACCCGCCTCCTGCGCTCGGCCGGCCTCTACACGTGGGCGCTGGTGGGCATTCCGATCATCGGCAATGCGTGGTTCCTGCCGCCTTCCAGTGGCGTTGACGAGCAGGGCATCAACGTGCCCATGGCGGTCGCGGCTTACCTGGCCTTCGGCATTTCCTATTGGTTGGCGACCCGTTCCCTTGCCACCTATCGGGCCAGCACGTCGTCGTCCTGGAACATCGCCTTGCTGGTTGTGCTGACCTCGGCGGCGGTGGCGGTCGGCCTGTACACCAAGACCGGCCTGGGCGCCTTGCTGATGCTGATTGTCGCTGGGGTCCTGCCGTGGTTGCTGCATGTGCGCATCGCCGTGGCCTGGCTGGTGGTGGCCCACGTCTTCCTGGTGCCCTCGTTCATGGCGTTGGGGGAATTCAACCTGTGGGAAGCCATCTTCCAGGCGTCGTTCTATGTGGGGTTTGCAGTTTTCGTGCTGGTCACGGCCTACGTGGCGCGCGAACAGGCAGCCGCTCGCGACGAGCAGCGCCGCCTGAACGCCGAACTGCGCGCCACCCGGGTACTGCTGGCTGAAAGCGCGCGGGTCAACGAGCGCACGCGCATTTCCCGCGAACTGCACGACCTGCTGGGCCACCACCTGACGGCGCTGAGCCTGAACCTGGAGGTCGCCGGGCATATTACCCAAGGCCGCGCCCAGGAACACGTCAAGCAGGCCCACACTCTGGCCCGGCTGCTGTTGACCGACGTGCGCGAGGCGGTCAGCCAGCTGCGCGAAGGTGATGCCATCGACCTGGGCGCAGCCCTGCTGTTGCTGACCGAGCGCGTTGCCGGCCTGGAAATCCACATGGACATCCAGGAACCGCTGACCCTGGATGATGCCGAGCGCGCGCATGTATTGTTGCGCTGCACCCAGGAAATCATCACCAACACGGTCCGTCATGCCGGTGCGCGCAACCTGTGGATCCATTGCCGGGGCGAAGCCGGCGCGATCGCAATCGATGCCCGCGACGACGGCAATGGCGCCGAAACCGTGATCGCCGGCAATGGCCTGCGCGGCATGCGCGAGAGGTTGCGCCAACATGGTGGCAACATGACCATCGAATCACGGGCCGGCCATGGTTTCCGCCTGCGCCTGCAATTGCCGGTTGGGGTCGCCGATCCCCTGGTGCTGCAACCCCGTCCAGAACCCACTCCAGAAGGTGCCGCATGATCCGAGTCTGCCTGGTCGACGACCAAACCCTGGTGCGGCAGGGCATCCGCTCGCTGCTGGCGCTGGACGACGGCATCGAAGTAGTGGGCGAGGCCGCGGATGGCAAGCAAGCGGTGGAGCTGGTCCCGCAGCTCAAGCCGGACGTGGTCCTGATGGACATGCGAATGCCGGTGATGTCCGGGCTGGAAGCGCTGCAGGCACTGGCCGCGCTCAACCAGCTGCCACCGGCCATCATCCTGACCACCTTCGATGACGACCAGCTGGTGCTGGCCGGGCTCAAGGCCGGGGCCAAGGGCTACCTGCTGAAGGACGTGTCGCTGGAGCAACTGGTGGGCGCGATCAGAACCGTGGCCTCGGGCGGCACGCTGGTGCAGCCGGCCGTCACCCAGCGCCTGCTGTCCGGGTTGGAACACATGCGCAACGATTTCGTCAGCCTCGACCGCCCGGATCCGCTGACCGACCGGGAAACCGAGATCCTGCGCTTGATGGCCAGCGGCTTTTCCAACAAGGAGATCGCCAATTCGCTGGGCGTGGCCGAGGGCACCATCAAGAACCATGTTTCCAACATCCTGTCCAAGCTTGGCGTGCGCGACCGCACCCGGGCAGTGCTCAAGGCTTTCGAGCTGCAGTTGGTCTGAAGCAGGCGGTCGATGGCCAAGCCTCGACGCCGGGTTTGCCATCAGGGCCGGATGCGGCGGGTTCGGGTGTCCGCCGCTTCCACCTTTGCCGCGGCGCACTCTGAAAAAAAACCGCATCGGCGGCCAGCTGCGGGATCCGCCGCCTGCACCGGCTGGCCAAGGGGCAGGCGTTTCGCTGCATTGCAGCGCGGTGCGGCGCCCCGTCAGGCGTGCTGACCGATCTGCCCAAGCCTGCTAGGATGCGCCCTGCGTATACATCATCAATGGCCATGGGATCGGCCCCCGGAGACTGCTGAATGACCCGTTTGATCGAGTTCCTGATTGCATTGGCGCTGGTGCTGGCGCTGTTCCTCGTGGTTGGCCTGATCCTGCCGTCCAATCGCCACCTGGAAGAGAGCGTGGAGACCAATCGCCGCATGACCATCGTCTTCGACACACTCAACAGCGTGCGCAGGATGAAGGACTGGAATCAGCTGATTCCGAACAAGCCGTCCGAGCTGACCTATTCGGGTGGCGACGAAAGCCATACCGGCGTCGGCGCACGGGTCGACTTCGCATCCGCCGACCCGCACATGGGTAAAGGTTCCTGGGCCATTACCGAGAGCCAGATACCGGGTAGTGCCGGTGCTGGCGGCAAGGTGTCGTATGCGATCGTCGACTCCAAGCCGGGCGACCAGAAGAAGAGCAGCTTCGTGATGACGCCCGCCGGCAAGAACGGCCGCAACGTCAAGATCACCCAGACCTATGACGTGCACTACGGCTGGGACCTCATCGGCCGCTTCAATGGCATGTATGTGAGCCGCCATGTCGGCGACATCGCCAAGTCCAGCCTGTCCAAGCTGACCAATCTGCTGGCGACCGTTCCTAACTTCGACTATCGCGTCGCCGGCAGCAAGTTGACCGGTCTCAGGATCGTGGACGTGCCGGCCGAAGACCTGCTGGTGGTTACCGCCGGCAACATCGAGCGCAACAACGACATGATCAAGGCCTCGATCAAGGCCAACCAGGAATGGATCAAGCGGGTGATGGAGACCAACGGCCTCGATGCCGCCGGTCCGGTACGCATCGTCACCACTGATTTCGGCGCCGAGAAATATGCCTTTGACGTGGTCCAGCCGGTCCGCAAGCGTAGCGGCGCCTCGTCGGCCAAGCCGGTGGACGGCGCTGACAACGCCAAGCCGGAAGAGCCTGTCCCGGCTCCGGTCGCAACGGCGTCTACCGGTCCGCTCAAGGTTTCGGTCACCGGCACGCCGGTCAAGTACGAGCACATTGACGCGCACAGGGCAGCCAACGCCAGCTATACCGGCTTCATGGCCGAGCTGGATGCAGTGCGCAGTTCTGTACGGGCCTGGGCGACGACCAACGGTTATGAAGTCACCGATCGTCCGTATGAATCGTGGAAGGGTGGCGTAGACCAGGCCTTCACTGCAGACGGCACCTACGACGTGTACTGGGCGATCAAGGAGTAACGCGCCGCGGACTCCGGTCCGCGTGCGGGAATCAAGCAACGCGCCGCTGATGCGGCGCGTTGCGTATTCGGGCATGGGGATATGCCCGCCACCGGCCTGGAGGCCGCTTCCTGATGGGGCAATTGCTTTGATCAGCTACGACCGTCGCCAACGCAAACCTTCGTTGCTCTCGTTTGCGGGTGCGCTGCTTGCGGCCACGGCAGTTGGGCTGGGTGCCTACTCCGCGCATGCGGCAACCGATGCGCACGCGCAGTCCAGCCTGCAAACCGCCGCCCTGTATGCATTCGGGCACGGCATCGCCTTGGCAGCGCTTACGGCGGGCACTACGCGGACGCTGGGCCGTGCCGGGTTGTCCCTGCTGTTGCTTGGCACCCTGCTGTTTTCCGGAAGCCTGGTTCTGGCAGTGCTTGCGCAGGCCAGCACCCGCTTCGCACCGGTCGGTGGCATTTGCCTGATCCTGGGCTGGCTGCTGTGGGCGCTGGATGCAATGCGTCGCTGAGCCGGTTCCATGCCACGCCATCCCCGCGGTTTCGATACCGAAGCAGCCTTCGATCATCTGATCCGACGCGACCGCAAGCTCGGTACATGGATGAAACGTATCGGCTACCTTGAGCCGCAGCCCAGCTGGCGCAAGCCGTTCGACCCGGTGGATGCATTGGCCCGGGCGATCCTGTACCAGCAACTCAGCGGCAAGGCGGCGTCCACGATCGTGGGGCGCGTCGAAACCGCCATCGGCAGCACGCGTCTGCATTTCGACACCTTGGGACGCATCGACGACACCGCCTTGCGTGCCTGTGGCGTGTCCGGCAACAAGGGCCTGGCCTTGCGCGATCTGGCAGCGCGCGAGGCCAACGGCGAAATCCCCACCTTGCGGCAGATGTCGAGCATGCACCAGGACGAGATCGTCGCCACCCTGGTGCCGGTGCGCGGCATTGGCCGCTGGACGGTGGAGATGATGTTGATGTCCCGCCTGGGCCGCCCCGACATCCTTCCCATCGACGACCTGGGCATTCGAAAGGGCGCGCAGCGTGTCGACAAGCTTGATGCAATGCCCACGCCGAAAGAACTGCTGGCCCGTGGCGAAGGCTGGGGGCCTTACCGCAGTTACGCCAGCCAGTATCTGTGGCGCATCGCCGATTTCGCGGCCGCAGCAAAGGCGCCGGTCAGGCGTTCGCAGGATTGAGCGATCATTGAACCCACTCCCTGCGGTGTCGCGATCAAGTCGCCAGTGATTGGCAAATGGATAGCAGGTTGCCAAGCACATGCATGCTGATCGGCACCCATAACGACCCTGATTTGTAACGTGCCATGCCCAGCAGCAGCCCATCGCATGCGATCAGCAGCACCGTGCCCAATCCATAGGAATAGTGCATCGCCGCCCATGCGGCCGATGAAAGCACGATCGCCCCGACGATACCCAGGCGCGAACGCTGCAGCAGGTGCAGCACCAGTCCGCGCATCAGGGTTTCCTCCGCCAATGGCCCCATGAGTCCGATGGCGAGGATCCGCAGGACCAAGATCAGCAACGGATAGGGCGGCCATGGCTGCGCCTGCTGCAGCGCGAAAACGCGGATGAGTGTTTCGCCTGCGACCAGCCACGCAGCCCACAGCAGCAACCAGATGAGCCAGGTTCGGGCCTGCGGCACCTTGAAGCCGAGGTCGTCGCGCCAGGAAACGCCACGCTTCCGTGCCGCAAACAGCACCAGCGCCACGGTGGCTGCCGGAAGCGCCACCTTCACCAGCGTCGATACCAGCAGGCTTGCCATGTCGGCGCGTCGCGGCTATTCCGCGGCTACCTGCAGCACCAGCTTGCCGAAGTTTTCCCCGGTAAACAGCATTACCAGCGATTCGGGGAAGGTGTCCAATCCCACCACGACGTCTTCACGCGATTTCATGCGCCCGTCCCTGAGGTACCCGGACAGCTCGGCGATGGCGACCGGGTAGCGGTCGGCATAGTCGAAGACGACGATGCCTTCCATGCGTGCGCGGTTGACCAGCAGCGACAGGTAGTTCTTCGGTCCCTGGACTGCAGTCGTGGAGTTGTATTGGGAGATCGCGCCGCAGATGATGATCCGGGCTTTCTTGCGCAGGCGCGCCAGCACGTGGTCCAGGATCTCGCCGCCCACGTTGTCGAAATAGATGTCGATGCCATCCGCGCAGTGGGTCTTCAGTCCTTCGCGGACGTCTTCGTTCTTGTAGTCGATGCACGCGTCGAAGCCCAGCTCGTTGACGACGAAGTCGCACTTGGCCTTGCCACCGGCGATACCGACCACGCGACAGCCTTTTATTTTCGCCAGTTGGCCCACAGTCTGGCCGACCGCGCCGGAGGCGCCGGAGACCACCACCACGTCGCCTTCCTTCGGTTGACCCACGTCCATCAGGCCGAAATAGCCGGTCATGCCCGGCATGCCCAACACGTTGAGCCATTGCGTCGGCGTGCCCAGGCGCGTATCGATCTTGAACACGCCGTTGCGCTTGATTTCCGCCGTACTGAACTCCTTGTACTCCTGCACGCCCAGTCCGCCACTGACCAGGTCGCCCTCGGCAAAATCCGCATGTTTCGAAGCCACGACCTTGCCGATGCCACCGGCGCGCATTACTTCGTCTATCTGCACGGGCGGAATGTAGGACTTGCCTTCATTCATCCAGCCGCGCATCGCCGGATCCAGCGACAGGTACAGGGTCTTGACCAGCACGCCGCCTTCCGCGGGCTCGCTCACGGCCTCGTTGGTGAACTGCCAGTTGTCGCGCGTAGTCATGCCAACCGGACGCTTGGCCAGGCGGACCTGGTGGTTCTGCAGGGAAGTGGGATCGGTCATGTGCGTGCCTGTGTGTGGAAGTGAGGAGGTTACGGGTTCAAGCGGCGTGGCCGGTGAACTGCCAGTGCCAGGGCTCGTACACGATGCCGTGCGGGTTGTCGCGCGGATAGCTCATGACGAATCCGAAATCACCGGCATTGTGGGCCAGCCACGCAAACGCGGGCGTGGTTTCAAACGACTCTTCCGCAGGCGCATCGCCGGGCGTGCCAAGGTCCAGCGCGTTGCCACTGTGATGCTCGCTGTAGCCGGGCGCGGCATTGACGCTGAGGATCTTTGCCACGGTCTGGCCGCGGGCCAGCTTGCGTTGGAAGATGCCGAGTTGATAGTCGTGGCTGCGATAACCGGAGATGGCATCAAGCACCACGCCACCGGCATCGGCCTTGTTGCGCATCGCTGCCCAGGCACGCGACGCGCGCGCAGTCAGCCATAGCGGGCGCCGGTAACGGTCGAAGCCGGCCAAGGCTAGGGCGGCAGGCTCCGGCACCAGTGCAAGCCCGGTCTGGTCGCCATAGCTTTCGTCCAGGCCCAGGCGTTGCAGCCGGTCGACCAGTTGATCCAGTGGCAGCTCGCCTGCGGCATCGATATCAAAACCGCGATCGGTGCGTAATCCATCAAGCGCGTCCAGGGCGGCCTCCACCCCCGGCTCACGTGCCCAGCGCGGCAGCAGCGATTGCATGCCTTCAGGCAGCAATGCAGCCAGATAGCGGCCATCGTGTTTGCGCCGCATGACCCTGCTGGCACGGGACAGGATTCGTGCATCGGCATTGCTGCGCGCACGTAGCAGACCCGCAGGCCAGAGCTCGATATGCGGGGTGTTGAGCAGGAAACGGGGACATTGGCGCATCGGCCCAGCTTAGCGGCGCGGGCAATCAACCGCCAGTTCGCGCAGGCGCTGAAGCAGCGCGCTCGGCTGCCGCGGCTGCAGCAGCAGGGCATACCCGCGATGGGTCGGCAGCCACAGCAGTTGCTCGCCGCCAGATGTAGCTACGAACTGCTTCTTGAGGGCGCGCGAACGGAACCAACCGCTGCGGAATCCGGGCAGGGACAGGCCGTTGACCTTGAGCATGGGCTTGAGCTCGGGATGCTCATCGACTGAAATCATCCGCGCCGCTTCCAGTTGCAGCTCGGAAAGCGCCAGCTTCTGACGGTAGAACGTGGTCACGACCTCGAGACCTGTCGCATCAAATTGCAGTCGATGTCGGCGCATCAGCCGATCGAGCGCGAACCAGACGACGCTGGTGATCGCGGCCACCAGCAGCGGGCCGAACAGGCGTTCCGGCCATGCCGATGCAACCAGGTTGCCGCCGACCATGCGTGCCGCCGCATGGTCGGCGGCCGCCAGCAGCGGCAGCACGATGCTCAGCGATACCGGCAGCACGATTGTCAACAGCAGCAACCACAGGCGGGTACGGCTGCTGGCCGGTTCGAGTTGCAGGCGGGGATCGAGGTTGTCCATGCGATTCATCACCACTTTCGCTCAATGTTTGCCAATCCAGGTGGCCACGTCGTCGATCAGCTGTCGGTCTACGTGCCGGCCAGGCGTGCTGTATTCCGCCAGCGTGCCTGGCCCCTCGCCAGCGATGCCGAGATGGTTGAGCGCCGGGTAATGCATGAAGGTGGCGCGTGGATCAGCCGAAAGTCCTTTCTTCCATAGTTGCCAGTCGGTGTCGACCACCTGGAAATCACGGCCGCCCTGCAGCAGCAGCATTGGCAGTTTCAGCTGACGGGCATCGGCAACGGGATCAATCCTTTCAAACGCGCGCCAGTAGCCTGCTGGCAGCCCCAATGGCGTGTCCTGGTCGGCCACATCGCTTTTACCGCGGACGTTGGCGATCTTCCGGTCCAGCTCGTCCAGGAACTGCTGTTCCTGCGCATCGATAACGCCGTCTGCATTGAACAGGTAGCGGTTCTGCTCGGGCAGGATGGTCAGCAGGGAACGCGCGGGTGCCGCCAGCAGGATCAGCCCGGCGACATGGCCGGATCGCTTTGCGATGCGCGGCGCGAGCATGGCGCCCTGGCTGTGGCCGAGGACGAAAACCCTGTCGGGGTCGATTCCGGGTGCGGCGCGTAATGCGGCCACGGCGGCGACCGCATCATCGGTCGTTTCCAGATCCATGGTGTACTTGCCATCGGCAAAATCCTGTGGGCGCGCCTTGCTGCGCTTCTCATAGCGCAACACGGCGATGCCCTGCGCGGCCAAGCCCCTTGCGACATCAAGGAATGGCCGATTCGGACCGATGGTTTCATCACGGTCCTGCGGACCGGAGCCATGCACCAGGACCACCGCGGCGACCCGCGTCTGGGCCGGCGCCTTGGGCATTGCCAGCGTGCCCGGCAGGTCACCCACCGGGAAGTCGCGCTCCAGGTAGCTGGCATCCGCGGCAGGCGCGGCAGCGGGAACCGGCGGGGCAGGTTGCACGAGGAAGCCCGCGATCTTGCCCTCGGCATTGACCACCACTTGTGCGATCAGTTCGCCGTTGGCGTAGTGCAGCGGCATCGCCACCACTTGCACGCCCTGGTGCGGCGTGACCTTCGCTTCGCCACGCCCCTTGGCTACCCCGAATTGCACGGGCAACGATTCCCAGACGGCCTTGAGCTTGTCGGCAGGAACGGCGGCGGCCATTTCCGGCGTGAACGATGCTTCGGCCGCGGCGTAATCGTTCGCGTCCATGTGGTCGAGCAGGCGCGTGGCGATGGCTTCCGGAGTATCGGCCGCGTAGGCAGGCGAAGCGGAGAAAGCCAGCAGGGTTGCGAACAGGACGGACAGGAAATGCTTCATCTCATTGCTCCTTCTTGAAATAAAGACGGACCACATCGGCTGCGGAGGTCTGGTTGACGGTCACCAGCTCCCAACCCAATGAGCCGAACTTATCCAGTTCCACCTGGATTTTTTCTCCCAACTTGCTGCCAAACAGGCTGAACGATACTTCGACGACCTTGTGACTCCAGCGTGTAGACATCACTTCGACTCCTTCTTGTCTTGATCCTGTTTCGAATCCTGCTTGGCAACCCGTCCCGCCTTGCGCAACGCGTCGCGCAACACGTACTCGATCTGCGCGTTCAACGAACGCAACTCGTCGTTGGACCAGCGTTGCAAGGCATCCAGTACCTCGGCACTGATTCGCAGCGGGTAGGCTTTCTTTTCAGCCACGATCGGGTCCGTCGGCCAGCCGGCTCAGTAAAGCGTGCCGGCGTTGACGATCGGCTGCGAGCCACGCTCGCTGCACAGCACCACCAGCAGGTTGCTGACCATCTGCGCCTTGCGCTCCTCGTCCAGTTGCACCACGCCTTTCTTCTGCAGTTCGTCCAGGGCCATTTCCACCATGCTGACCGCGCCGAACACGATGCGCGTGCGTGCGGCGACCACGGCGTTGGCCTGCTGGCGCTGCAGCATGGCCTGGGCGATTTCCGGTGCGTACGCCAAGTGGCTGATGCGCGCATCGAGGACCTGCACGCCGGCATCAGCAAGGCGATCCTGCAGTTCGTCCAGCAGGTGCTTGGAAACTTCCGCAGCGTGGCTGCGCAGGGCGAGCTGGCCTTCCTCGTGCTGGTCGTAGGGATAGCTGGTGGCCATGGTGCGAAGGGCCGATTCGGACTGGATGTGGACGAAGCTTTCATAGTCATCGACGTTGTAGACGGCCTCGGCCGAATCCACGACCTGCCAGACGATCACCGCGGCGATCTCGATCGGGCTGCCATCCAGTTCGTTGACCTTCAGCTTGCCGCTCTCGAAGTTGCGCACCCGCTGGGAAACCTTCTTCTTTGAATAGAAGGGGTTGTTCCAGCGCAAGCCGTTGTCCTTGACCGTGCCCACGTACTTGCCGAACAGGCTGAGTACCGCGGCCTGGTTGGGTTGCACGGTGTAAAGGCCGATCAGGCTGAGGAAGGCGACGATGCCGACCACGATGCCGGCCAGGATCTTCAGGGTCGAAGCGGGGCCCATGCTTTCCGGGGCGGAGCCGATGCCGGTGACCATCAGCCATCCGGCCAACAGGCCGACCAGCAGGACACCAAGGAGGAAGGGAATGCCGGGCAGGGAGCGGATCGGGTTTTCTTTCATGGTGGTTTCTCCGGGTTCGGCCAATAAGATATCAATTTGATATCAAAACACAACAGCCGTTCGTCGGCAGGCAGGCGGGCCAGTAAAATGCCGGCCTTTCCACTTCCGACCCGCCCATGACCACGTTCGGCACCCCGCTATCCTCCTTCGCGACCCGCGTGCTGCTGTTGGGATCGGGAGAACTGGGCAAGGAAGTCGCATTGGAGCTGCAGCGCTTCGGGGTTGAGGTGATCGCCGCCGATCGCTATGCCGCCGCGCCTGCCATGCAGGTCGCGCACCGCTCGCACGTGCTGGACATGCTGGATCCCGATGCGCTGCGTGCGCTGATCGCACTGGAAAAACCGCACCTGGTGGTGCCCGAGATCGAGGCCATCCACACCCATACCCTGGTCGAGCTGGAAGCCGAAGGCGACGTGAGGGTCATCCCCACCGCGCGCGCCGCGCGCCTGACCATGGATCGCGAAGGTATTCGCCGGCTTGCGGCCGAAACCCTGGGCTTGCCGACTTCACCGTACCGATTTGTCGATACGCATGACGATTATCGCGATGCCGTCGCGGCGGTCGGCCTTCCGTGCGTGGTCAAGCCGGTGATGTCGTCGTCCGGCAAGGGCCAGAGCACGCTGCGCACGGAGGCGGACATCGACCCGGGTTGGGACTGCGCGCAAACCGGCGGCCGCGCCGGCGCGGGCCGCGTGATCGTGGAAGGCTTCGTTGATTTCGAATACGAGATCACGATGCTGACCGTGCGCCATGCCGGTGGTACCTCTTTTTGCGATCCGGTCGGGCATACCCAGGAACATGGCGACTATCGCGAAAGCTGGCAGCCGCAACCGATGTCGGCGCTGGCGTTGCAGCGCTCGCAGGACGTGGCACGGGCCATCACCGACGACCTGGGTGGCTGGGGCGTGTTTGGCGTCGAACTGTTCGTGAAAGGCGACGAAGTCTGGTTCAGTGAAGTCTCGCCGCGACCGCACGACACGGGTCTGGTCACCCTGGCTTCGCAGGACCTGAGCGAATTCGCGCTGCATGCGCGCGCGATCCTCGGATTGCCCATTCCCGCTATTCGCCAGCTCGGCCCTTCGGCGTCGTGCGCGATGCTGGCCCAGGGCCACGGCGTGCCGGTGTTCTCGAATGTTGACGCCGCTTTGCAGGAGCCCGATTCCGCGTTGCGCCTGTTCGGCAAGCCGCGGGTGGAAGGACAGCGCCGCGTCGGTGTGACCCTGGCGCGCGGCGATACCCTTGATGCGGCACGCAGGGTTGCGCGGCATGCGGCCGCGGCGATTACCATCGAGCTGAAATAACAGGGGGCGCGTGCAATGAATGGAAATGACGGATATGCGGTGTTCTTCTTCCCCCCGGCGCTCGAGGCGCTGGGTGAGGCGATCAAGCCTTATCTGACGGAGGGCCCTGCCGGCGCGCACGTGCTGTGCAAGGAAATAGACACGGCCGGTGCGCTGATCGAGATGACCCTGGAAGCGCACGCCGCCGACGGCAAGATGGCGCTGGTCGAACTGATGGTGCCGGGCAGCATGGTGCGCATGATCGTCTCGGCGCACAGCGATGGCAGTTTTGGATTCGGTCCGCGCAAGGCGCCGCCACTCCCGGGCGCGTGACGCATCGCCTCGCCTCGTAGAAGCGCCCCATGGGCGCGAGCCCTTGATTTGTTTCGCGATCAGACCGGAAAGCTCGCGCCCATGGGTCGCTCCTACGGGGACAGGTCTACCCAGACCAGGTGATGGTCGCTGCCATCGGCAATCGCCGCATCGGGGCTGTCGCGCGCGGGCCAGAACACGCCGCTGTCGACCAATCCGAATCCGGTAGAAGGCAGCACGTAGTCCAGCCGCATCGCCCCGGCATTGGGGCCGAAATCGCCAGTCACGTGTTGTGGCGAACCGCGATGGACGATGCCTTTCGCAGCGTAGGCCATTACGGTTTCGGCACCCCCCTCGCTGCGGGGAGTGGCGTAGCGCAGCACGCGTGGATGTTCGAGCAGTTCGACGATGGCTTCATGCAGACCGTCGCCATCGACGGGGTCGTTGTTCAGGTCGCCGGCAACGACGAACTTCGCCTCCGCCGCCAATCCGCCGCAGCGCCCCTGGTCGTCGCACAACCAATCCTTGTCGCCGGGGGAAAGGTATTCCGACCACAGGCGGATCTCGTCGTGGTTGCGCTTGCCGTTGCGGTCTTCGGGCCCGTCGAACACCGGCGGCGTGGGATGCGAGGAGAGGAAATGCACGATTCCAGCGGGGGTTTGCACCGGCACGTCCCAATGCGATTTGGAGGACAGCCGCAGTTGCTTCCACACCGTGTCGGGATAGAAGGATTGCTGTGAAGCCGGGTTGACCGGGCGCAGGGCATCGGGCATTGCGCTCCAGCGCAACAACTGGAAGGTGCGCACCTGCGAAGCATCGATCGGATACTTCGACAACACCAGCATGCCGTACTGGCCAGGATGCAGCCCGTAGCCCCATGCATCGTTGCCGCCTGCGCGCCCGTTGCCTCCCGTTTCGCCATTGCCGTCCAGGTCAAGTCCGCTGGGTACGCCGGTATTGACGGGAGCAAGATAGCGGTACGGATACGGCAGTGCCGGGCCGCCGCCCGCCTGCGCCACTTCCAGGTAGCGCTGCTGGAAGAGGTCGGCGGCGCGGTGCGCCTGGTCGTAGTCGAACTCGTTCAACAGCACCAGGTCGGGCCGCACCCGCTGCAGCACCGCGGCGATCTTGCGTGCCCGCGCGCTGTCGCCTTGCAGTTCGCGAACCAGGCCGCCGGCTTCGTCAGAGAACAACGAGGTGTTGTAGGTGGCGACGCGCATGGATTTACCTGCGGTGTAGGCGGAAGCATCGCCATGCACGTTGACACGCACGCAGGCGGCGAGGAGGGGAAGCAGGATCAGGAGGAAGGATAGTCGGCGCATGCGGAGATTCTGGCATGGCGGCGTGGATGGGAGATGACGGGGGCAGACGGTGGGAGCGCCGTCTCGGCGCGAGCTTTCGTCGTTGCGGCTGATCGCAGGAGCAAATGCGGGTGCAAGATCAGGATCAAGAGCTCGCGGCGGGGACGACGCTCCCACGACTCCACGAACTGCGCGCATCACAGCGGCATGCGGTTCCAGTTCCTGCCGTCGAACGATTCCAGCGGCTGGAAGCGTCGTTTGTAATCCATCTTGCGGTGTCCATCGATCCAGTAGCCCAGGTATAGATGCCGGCGTGATTCACGGTGCGCCCATTCCAGCTGGCGCAGGATCGCCAGCGTGCCCAGGCTGCGGTGTTCCAGATGAGGATCGAAGAAGGTGTAGACCGCCGACATCGCTTCCGGGGTGATGTCGGTCACCGCCACCGCGATCAACCTGCCGTGCTCGCGCAACTCGAGGAAACGGCCTTCGGACCAGCTGCCGACCAGGAACTGCTCGAACTCGATCGCGCCATGGTCGTCCATGCCGCCATCGCGATGGCGCGCGGTCAGGTAGTGTTGATAGAGCTCCAGATGTTCCTCGGTGCGTTCGGCGACGACGACACGCGCTTCCACTTCGGCGTTGCGCGCGGCGCAACGTCGCTGGCTGCGGTCTGGTTTGAAATCCGCCACTGCAATGCGCACGGCCACGCAAGCGCGGCAAGCTTCGCAATGCGGTCGATAGACCAGGTCGCCGGAACGACGGAAACCCCAGCCCAGCGCGGTGGGGTAGAACGCCGCCAGGCGCGGATCGCGCGGGTCGAGGACCAGGTCGCGCGCCACGCGGTCGGGCCAGTAGCCGCAGGGATGCTCGCCGGTATGGAACAGGCGCAGGTCGTCTGCGGGTTGCAGGGAATCGGTACCCATGGCTCAGGCGACCCCCGATACCCGAAGGAAAACGATGCCCGCCAGCAGGCCCGTCGCGGCGCCCGCAAGCAGGTCGCGGGGCACATGGCGTTGCAGTTGAAGCCGCGACCAGGCGATCGCCGCCGCACAGCTGAAACCCGCCAGACCGGCCCACCAGGCCACGCTCCATAGCAAAGTGGCAGCGAAGACCACAAAGGCCATATGCAACGACAGCTTCCACCAGCGCGCGGTCAGCATTGCCACTGAGATCATTGCTGCTGACAGGCCCAGTCCCAATGCAAGTTCACGGTCATGGCCGTAGCGCATCGCCAGGATCGCCGATACCACCAGGGCTACCAACAGGAAGCGATTGAGCGACCTGCGTTCGCCCGCGCCGCTGGCATCGACATGCGCCCAGCGGCCGCGGTGGACTTGCCACCACGAATACGTCATCACCGCCGCCGCGAACACGGCGAAACCCAACGCCATCCATGCCGCCGCCCGGCCTTGCCCGCGCGAAATGGCCACGGCCAGTGCCGCCAGCGGCAGCACCAGCATCGGGTGGCCGAAAATGGAAACAGCGCGGGCGAAGGCCTGGTTCATGCGGTCAGCATACTGCGCGGGCCGTATCGCGTGGGCTGCGACTGTCTGCCAAATGAATACGCACGGGCAGGCGTCAACGGGCGTGGGGCAGGGGCGTTAACCGTGGCAGTGGCGGAATCGCGCCACGTTCTCCCGGAGATCCACATGACCCGCAAGACCCTGCTTATGCTCGCCGTACTGACTGCACTGTCCGCTGGCACTGCCTTCGCCGCCACCGCACCCGCAAGTGATTCGCAGCAGGCGCCACGCGCCAAGCTTGACACCAATGGCGATGGCAGCATCGATCGCAGCGAAGCGGCCCAGTCTCCGCGCCTGGCCGGAAAATTCGACGAGCTGGACAAGAACAAGGACGGGAGGCTGGCCAAGGAAGAAATGCCGCGCCACCAAGGTCGAGGCTCCGGCAAGAATGGCCATGGCCCGCAAGCAATGATGATGAAGCTGGATACCGACAAGGACGGTCGCATCAGCCGCGCCGAGGCGCAGGCCGGCGAAGCCAGATCGGCTGGACGCTTCGACCAGATGGACATCAACAAGGATGGCTATATCGATCGCGCTGACCGTGAGCTGCGTGCCAAGCAGCGCACCGACGAATGGTTCGCAAAGGCTGACACCGACAAGGATGGCAAGCTCAGCCGTGCCGAAGTGGATGCGTCCCGCTCGAGGCGAATGGAACATCACGGTCCGCGTGGACCGATGCCGACGGAAAAACCGACGAACTGAAAACCTGGTTGCTTTGTGGTTCCGACCCATGCCTGCGAAGGCATGGGGTTTTTTCAGGCTTTTCCCGTAGGAGCGTCCCATGGGCGCGAGCTCTTGCTGCAGGGGCATGAAGAGCAAAAAGCTCGCGGCTGGAAGCCGCTTCCACGAGCCGCTCCCACGAGCCGCTTCCACGAGCTCGCGCCCATGGGGCGCTCCTACGACCATGACGATCTTTCCGGTGGGTTGGTGGAAAACCTTGTTTTCGGGCCAGGCTCAAAGCCTGCCGGAGCTGATCAGTCCTGCGATCAGGCCCGCGCCACCCAGGCCAAAGCCCACGGCGCAAGCCAGCCATCCCAGCAGGCGTTCGCGACGACGGCAGCGCGCGGCGCGTTCCGGGTCGCGCGCTGCTTCCAGTGCATGCCGGCGCGCCTTGATGCGTGGTTCGACCACCATTGATTGCCAGAACACGACGCTGAAGAACACGGCCGTCAGCAGTGCCGAGGGCATCCAGGTAGTCGAATACCTTGCCGCGAGCACGATGCCGGCCATGAAGCCCACGGTGGCCAGGCCGCTGATGCCGGCACTGCGGATCAGACCGCGCCGCTCCTCGGCATCGAGGGCTCCACGCAGGTTGCGCTTCAAGCCCAGGTACACGCCTGCGAACGCAGCGCCCAGACCCAGGGCGATGCCGCCCATCGAACCCAGCACGATCTTGCCCAGTGTCTTGACCCCCACGGTCGCACCTACGCCGAGGATACTGGCCGCTGCAGCGGGTGGGCTGGCCACGCTGAGCGCGCTGGCGACCAGTGCGGCGAACGCCGCCGAAGGCGCCGAACTGCGCGCGAAATCACCGAACCGCTTCAGCATTTCCTCGCGCACCGAAGCGCGTGCGCGCGACAGGCGCTTGCGCACCGCCGCGTCGCTCAATCCCAGCAGGGTCGCCACCTGTTGCGAGCTTTGTCCTTCGCGGTAGTAGAGCAGCAGGGTTTCGCGGCTTTCCTCGGGCAGTGCCGAGATGATCTCGGTCGCCACGATTTCCTCTTCCGTTTGCAGTAATCGTTCGCTGGGCGTGGGTGAAGGATCGGCCGCCATCTGGATCGCCACATCGGCGCCTTCGCCCGACAACGGCCTGTTGCGGTTCGCGCGCAGGTGGTCGCGGGCCAGGTTGCGGGTGATCTGCCGCAGCCAGGGCAGGAAGCTGGATGCGCTCTTCAGCTGGTTCAGTTGCTGCCAGGCCTTGAGGAAGGCTTCCTGGGCGATGTCCTCGCTGCTGGCCACGTCGCGGGTGATGGCCAGGGCGATGGCGGTGACCGTGTTCTGGCAGGCGACTACGATGCGGCCATAGGCGCTGCGGTCGCCACCGGCGGCGGCCGGCAATTCGGTCCGTAGCATCAGTTCAAGGGTTTCGGCATTCATCGGGTTGGCCTGGCTGGGCGATCAATGCTGCAAGGACGGATACGTGTGGAGAATGTGACCCGCCTGGATTGGGGGAGCGGCGTCAGCTGCGAGCCTTTGCTTTCATCAACACCAGGGCGGTGGGCAAAAGCTCGCGGCTTACGCCGCTCCCGCAGGTGCGGTCACGGTTTCGGGGGTGGATCTGCAGCGGGAGGCGTGATCCGCACGCGGATGGCTTCATCTTCCTGCGCCGGCGGTTGTTCGGCTGCGGGTATCGGGGTCTGTGCGGGAGGCGCTTGCGGAGCGCCGCGATTACGGGTCACGGTGATCAGCACGGTAATGGCGATCACAACCAGCAAGCCGACCCGGATGCGCCAGGCAAGCGAACGCTTGCCCGGCTCTTCGGGCAGAATGCCACCGGCGAATACCAGCGGATCGCCCTGGCCGGGCCGGGTGCTGGGCAGCAAGCCGGCCTGGCGCAGGATTTCGCGCGCGCGCGGCTGGTCTTCCGCGCGGGTCACCCAGATGCTGGGCTGTTGCTTGAGCTTCATCGGTTCGGCGTAGCTGAACTGGCCGCCGCGCTTGCTGTGGTACGAGCGGCCGTTGGCCAGGTAGACCTCGATCCCGGCTTCCCTCAACAGCGTCGCCACGCCTTCCACGGTCTCGATGCGCAAACTGGTGAATACCTGGCGCATGGCTTACTTCTTTGCCGGGACAATGCCGGCGGTCTCGCCGTCGGGAACCACGCGGATCAGTCCTTCCTGCGCGGTACTGGCCACCAGTTTGCCGTCGCGGGTGAAGATCTGTCCGCGCGCCAGCCCACGCGAGTTCTGAGCGCTGGGGCTGTCGATGGAATAAAGCAGCCAGTCATCGGCGCGGAACGGGCGATGGAACCACAGCGCGTGGTCCAGCGAGGCCATCTGCACATTGGGCTGGTAATAGCTGATGCCGTGCGGATAGTTGGCCGTGCCCAGCAGCTGGAAGTCCGAGGCGTAGGCCAGCAACGCATGGTGCAGTTCGGGTGCGTCACCCACCGGCTCGGTCAGGCGGAACCAGACCTGCTGGAAAGGGGGCCGCTTGGGCGGATTGAGTTCGTCGCGAGGGTAGACGTGGCGGAATTCGAACGGCCCGCGCCGCGACAGCCAGCGTTGCACCTTGGGCGGCAGCCTGGCCATGACTTCGGCCGGTACCGCCGGCGCCGGTTCGATATCCTCGGGGCGCGGCACTTCCGGCATCGACAACTGGTGTTCGACACCCGTTTCGTGTTCCTGGAAAGAGGCGGCGCAAAAAAAGATCACCTTGCCGTGCTGGATCGCGGTCACCCGTCGCACCGAAAAGCTGCCGCCATCGCGGGTCCGGTCAACGTCGTAGACGATCGGGTGGTCGATGTCGCCTGCGCGCAGGAAGTAGGCATGCAGCGAATGGGCCATGCGGCCACTTTGCACGGTGGCTTGCGCAGCCGACAACGCCTGGCCCAGGACCTGGCCGCCAAACACGTACTTGGTGCCGATGTCGCGGCTCTGGCCGCGGAACAGGTTGTCTTCCAGTCGCTCCAGCGAGAGCAGTTCGATCAGTTCGGAAACGACGGGTTCTGGGGTGTTGGACAAGAGGTAGGCAACCTGTGCGGTGCGGTGTGCAGGAATTATACCGGGCCCGTGTTGCCGCCCGTAGGCGCGCCCATGGGGCGCTCCTACCGGGGCGGATCGAAGCGCTGCAGTGAGGTGGACTGCATGACCCGCTCCCACGGGAACAACGGTCCAGGATCGAGCTTGCGATGCACCTGCACGAATTCGTCGTCGCTGGCCGGGACCTGGGTGGTATCGAGTTCCTCGTGGCCGGCGATGAACTTCAACGTGCGCAAGTCCGTCTGCAGCGATTTCAGCAGGCCCAGCAACGCCGTGATCTGGGCCTCGGTGTAAGGCTCCACCATCGACTGGCTGCCTGCCGCCAGCCAGTCGGGATAGCGGCCGATGTTGACCAGTTCAATACCGATAGAGCGTGGGTTATAGCCGCGCACATGGTGGGCGATGCACTCGACTCCAACGTACTGGTGCACGCTGCCGTCGCGGTCGATGTAGTAGTGGCCGCTGTTGCCGGTGCCGGAGTCATAGCGCACCTGTTCGCCAAAGGTGCGTGCGGCCTGCAGGTCGGGCAATTCGGTGCAGTGGATCACCACCAGGTCGATATCGCTGCGCGAGCGTTCTTCCAGCAAATGTTCGTAGGGCAGGGGCGACAGGGTCACCTGCGGCAATGCTGGCAGTTCGGAAGGCATGCCCGGAATGCTAGCACCCGCCAATCCGGCCGGCCCTCGCTGGCGCTGTCAAGTAAACTGGCGACCTTCGCGGACATCCCTCCGCCCGGACACGCCGATGCCGCTCAATCCCGATTCCGAACTGGCCAGGCTGATGGCCACGCTGCCGCAGGTGGGCAGGGTCCAATGGATCGGCCTGCGTCCGGCCCGCGACGAATGGATGATCGAGGTCGAATCCGTCCGGGCAGCGACCGACGGCGGCCTGCAAGGTGACCGCTACACCGGCGGCAGCGGCAAGCGCGGTGTCACCCTGATCCAGGCCGAACACCTTGCGGCAATTGCTGCACTGGCCGGGCGTGAAGTGGTGCCGGCGCTGTTGCGCCGCAACCTGGTGGTATCGGGTATTCCGCTGATTGCATTGAAGCAACGCCGCTTCCGCGTTGGCGACGTGGTGCTTGAGGGCACCGCTTCCTGCGATCCTTGTTCGCGCATGGAGACGGCACTGGGCAGCGGCGGTTACAACGCCATGCGCGGCATGGGTGGCTTGTGCGCGCGCATCGTTGCTGGTGGCGATCTGCGTATTGGCGATGAAGTGGTCGCGCTATGACGACAGGCCACTGCATTCTTTCGCATGGCTTCGAGAGCGGGCCGGACGCGACCAAGGTCGCCGCCCTCGCCGATATCGCCAAGCGCCTGGGCTGGAGCCACGAACGCCCGGATTACACCGGCTTCGACGCTCGCCGCGACCTGAGCGAACTGGGCGACGTCGAGGCGCGCCAGGCGCATCTGTTCGCGCTGGCGACCGTGGCGGCGAAGCGCGGTCCGTTGGTGCTGGCCGGTTCCAGCCTGGGCGCCTACATCTCTGCGCGCGTGTCATTGGAAGTCCCCGTCGTCGGACTTTTCCTGATGGCGCCGCCGACCACGATGGGGCGCCTGGACGATCTGGATGCCGCACGCGTGCCGACTTCCATCATCCATGGTTGGGATGACGAACTGATTCCCGCGCAGCAGGTGGTGGATTGGGCGCATGCGCGCCGCGCTCGCCTGTTGCTGGTGGACGATACGCATCGGTTGTCGGCGCATGTGCAGGCTTCGGCTGAAGCATTCGCGTCGTTGCTGGAAAGTCTTCAACCCTGACTTCGTCGTCACCGCGAAGGCGGGGATCCAGCGACTTTAGCTTTTGCGAGAGAAAGCGAAAGTCGCTAGGTTCCCGCCCTCGCGGGAATGACGGTTCATTTTCTATCGAGGTTTTACCTTTTGAAATTCTTCGTTTCCTGCGGCAAAGGCCTGGAATACCTGCTCGTCGACGAGTTGCTCGCGCTTGGCGTGGCGAAAGCCACCGCCACCGTGTCCGGCGCCAATGCCGAGGGCGAATTGATCGATGCGCAGCGCGCGGTGCTGTGGTCGCGCCTGGCCAGCCGGGTGCTGTGGCCGATCGCCGAGTTCGATTGCCCCGACGAACTCGCCCTGTACGACGGCGTGGCCGCGATTCCGTGGCAGCAGCACATGCGTTCCGAACACACCCTGTCTGTGGACGCGCACGTGTCCGGCGATGCCATCACCCACGCCCGCTACGCGGCGCAGCGGGTCAAGGATGCGGTGGTCGATACCCTGCGCGCGCAAGGTCAGGAACGCCCTTCAGTGGATGTCGACCATCCCGACGTGCGCATCAACCTGTCGCTGCGCAAGGGCAGGGCGACGATTTCCATCGACCTGGGTGGCGGCCCGATGCATCGCCGTGGCTGGCGCAACGTGCAGAACGATGCGCCGCTGAAGGAAAACCTGGCGGCGGCGGTGTTGATGCGCGGCGGCTGGCCGAAGACTTATCACGATGGCGGCGCGTTGCTGGACCCGATGTGCGGCAGCGGCACTTTGCTCATCGAAGGCGCGCTGATGGCGGCCGACGTGGCACCCGGATTGCAGCGCCACGGCCGCAGCGTGCCCAGCCGCTGGCTCGGTTTCGATGGCGAGGGCTGGAAGCAACTGGTGGAAGAAGCGAAGCAGCGCGAGGAGAAAGGCCGGTCTTCGTTGAAGCAGGCGATGTTCGGCAGCGATCTCGACCCGCATGCGATCCGCGCCGCGAAGGAGAACGCGGAAGTGGCCGGCGTGGCTGACGAGATCTGGTTCGGCACGCGAGAGGTGGGCGACCTGCAGGCGCCGCCGTTCGAGCGCGGCACCGTGGTCTGCAATCCGCCGTACGACGAGCGGCTTGCCGCGGACAACGCGCTGTACCGCAAGCTGGGCGACGCACTGCGGCGCGCGGTGCCGCAATGGCGTGCCAGCCTGTTGTGCGGCAACCCCGAGCTGGCTTATGCCACCGGTCTGCGCGCCAACAAGAAGTACCAGATCTTCAACGGTGCGATCGAGTGCGCGCTGATCGTTTGCGATCCGGTGGGTCCGCCGAAGCAGGAAAGCGCAGTGCCGCGTGAGCTGTCCGAAGGCGCGTTGATGGTCGCCAATCGTTTGCGCAAGAACCTGCGCAAGCTCAAGAGCTGGCGCGAGCGCGAGGCCATCGCCTGTTACCGGGTCTATGACGCGGACCTGCCAGAATATGCCGCCGCCATCGATATCTACGTTGAAGAAGGCGGCGAGGCTCGCACTTTCCTGCACGTGCAGGAATATGCTGCGCCCGAGGAGATCCCGGAGGTCGATGTACGTCGTCGCCGCAACGAATTGTTGGCCGCGGCCCGCGAAGTGTTCTCGCTGCCGGAGGAACGCATCGCGATGAAGTCGCGCGAGCGTGGCAAGGGCGGCAGCAAGTACGGGCGCTTCGAACAACGCGGCGAGCTGCTGCAGGTACGCGAGAGCGGCGCGTTGCTGCAGGTCAACCTGTTCGATTACCTGGACACCGGCCTGTTCCTGGATCATCGCCCGCTCCGCAAACACATGGCCGGGGAGTCGCGCGGCAAGCGTTTCCTCAACCTGTTCTGCTACACCGGCGTGGCCAGCGTGCAGGCAGCGGTGGCAGGCGCGGATTCCACCACCAGTGTCGATCTTTCCGGCACTTACCTGGAATGGTGTGCGGCCAACCTGGCGCTCAACGGTTTCGCTGGTGCCCAGCATCGACTGGTCCAGGCCGACGCGATGCGCTGGCTGGAAGCGGAGAAGAACCGCTACGACG
>JBDTPP010000038.1:0-23699 GCA_039932615.1 Pseudoxanthomonas sp. | reverse complement strand
CGATCACGCTGAACTTCAGCGCCTTGGGATTCTTGGCGAATCCCACGCCCATGATTGCGGTGGAGATGCTGTGCGTGGTCGACACCGGCATGCCGAAGTGCGCGGCCACGGTGAGGATGGTGGCCGAACTGGTTTCCGCTGCAAAGCCATGGATGGGATGCAGCTTGACCATCTTGTGGCCCAGGGTCTTTATGATCTTCCAGCCCCCTGACGCGGTGCCGGCGGCCATCACCACCGCACAGGTCAGCACGATCCATAGCGCGATTTCCTTCTCGTTGCCACTGCCCGGGTGCAGGAATGCCAGCCATGCCGGCAGGTCATCCAGCGCACCAGCTGCTTCGGCACCAAACAGGGTCAGCGCAATCACGCCCATGGTCTTCTGCGCATCGTTGTGCCCGTGCGCATAGCCCATGTAAGCCGCGGAAAGAATCTGCGCCTTGCCGAAGAACGCATTGACCCAGCGTGGCCGCGCCAACCGCGCGAGCGGGCCGCCTGCCTTGGCCATCGCCGCGATGATCGCCCACAACAGCAGCATCATCAGCACGCCCAGCAAAAAGCCGGCGATGGGCGAGGTGATCATCGGCAGGAACACCTTCCACAGCAGGCCCTTGTTCTTGGCCCAGTTGCCGACCGGTTCGGACCAGACCAGCGCCGCCCAGTCGTTGTGCGCGGCGGCCAGCGCCGCGCCACACAAGCCGCCGATCAGCGCATGCGAAGACGAAGAGGGCAGGCCTTTCCACCAGGTAATCAGGTTCCAGACAATGCCGCCGAGCAAGGCGCACAGGATCACCTGTGAACTCGCATCGACGACGCTTGTATTGATGATGCCCGTGGCGATGGTGGCCGCAACCGCGGTGCCGGTGAGCGCGCCAATCAGGTTCATCACCGCCGCCATCATCACCGCCCAGCCAGGTGCGAGGACCTTGGTAGCGACCACGGTGGCGATGGAGTTGGCGGTGTCATGGAAGCCGTTGACGAACTCGAACACGAGCGCGGCCAGGATCACGATCAGGACCAGGGTCAGCATCGGAACATCTCCATCGGATGCCGGCCTCAGCTGTTCTTCAACACGATCTGGTAGGCCACCACGCCAGCCTCGCGGCAGCGGTCGATGGCTTTTTCCAGGATCTCGAAGAATTCCTTGAGCAGGAACATCTGCAGGTTGTCCAGGCGACCGGAGTAGATATCGCGGTACAACTCCAGCATCAGGCGGTCGGCCTCGTTCTCCAGCGAGCGCAGTTTTTCGTTGAGCACGGTCATGCGGTCGATGTTCATTTTCTGCAGGTCGTGGACCATTTCCACCACCACCGAGGCAGCCTGTTCCAGCATCGCCGCGCGTGGCGCGAAGTCGATGCCCTCCAGGTGCTTGACCGCCAGGGAATAGCGATCGGCGAACTTCTCGACCTGCTTGGGAATCTTGTACAGCGCCGAACCCAGGGCCTCGATGTCCTCGCGCTCGATCGGGGTGATGAAGCTGTCGACCAGCGCGTGGCTGATCTTGTCCGAAGCGGCGCGCTCGCGCTGTCGGGCCAGCTTGAAGGCATCCAGTGCAGGTTGCCGGTCTGCAGCCTTCATCATGCTGTGCAGGGCCCGGGTGCTGTCGTAGGCGGCCTGGGCAGAGTCGTCGAGCAGGGTATAGAACTGCTGGCCGGAGCCGAAAATGGTCTGCAGCGAAAACATGGGTAGCATCCCCGCCGTCGGGGAGGGACGGCAACCGGGCGGAATTATGACGGTTTAGCGACAGGCTGTGGCGCCTGCCCCGGCAGTCCTGGTAAGCAGGCGCCCTATTACGCCGTGGCCGGACAAAGCGCCGGGCTGGTTTGCTAGACTCCGCACCGCGCCCAGGCGCACCTTATGGAAGACGACCCTACCTCCCCCGCTCGCGCAAGCCGCCCGGCCATGTGCGATCCCGCAGAAGCCAGCACCGGCGAGGATTGCCTGCGTGCTTGAGCTGCTGATCGTCATCGCCTTGATCATCCTCAACGCTTTCTTCGCCCTGTCGGAGATGGCGTTGATGACATCGCGCAAGCTGCGCCTGAAGCAGATGGCGCAGGAAAGCCGCGGCGCTCGCGTGGCGTTGCACCTGGCCCAGCATCCCGACAACCTGCTGTCCACGGTGCAGATAGGCATCACCCTGATTGGAGTGCTGACCGGCGTGTTCGGCGGCGATGCCATCGGCGCAATCATCGCCACCTGGATCGGTGGAATGTGGCCGGAAGCGCAGAAGTATGCAGCGCCGATCGGCATCGGTACCGCGGTCGGCCTGATCACCGCTGGCCAGGTGATCTTCGGTGAACTCATTCCCAAGCGCCTGGCCCTGACCAATGCGGAAAACATAGCCGCCGTGGTCGCCATCCCACTGGACTGGCTGTCGCGCATCGCCCGTCCTATCGTGTTTGTGCTGGGAGCGATCAACCGCCTCGTGCTGCGCCTGCTCGGTATCCGCGACGGTGACCGCAACGCGGTCAGTGAGGAAGAAATCCGCATGCTGGTCAGCGAAGGCCACGCCCAGGGCGTGATCGACGTGGACGAACGCAACATGGTCAACCGGGTGCTGCGCCTGGGGGACCGGACCGCCGACAGCCTGATGACCCCACGCAAGAAAATCGTGTGGCTGGACCAGTCCGCAAGCTACGAGGAAAACCTCGGGATCATGCGCGAGTCGCAATTCTCGCGGTTCCCCGTGTACCGCGGTGGCGACCAGGACGTGGCCGGGGTGCTGGAAGTCAAATCGCTGCTGGACCGTTTTGCCGAGCCGTCGCCGGAGATCTTCCGCAGCCTGCGCGAGCCGCTGTTCGTGTCTGAATCCACCCATGCGATGAAGCTGCTGGAAATCCTGCGCGAGGAACAGCAATCACTTGCGCTGGTGGTAGACGAATACGGGGAGATCCAGGGCCTGGTGACCCTGAGCGACCTGATGGGCGCGGTGGTGGGCCGCCTGCAGGCAGCAGAGAACAGTGACGAAGATGCATTGGTGGTCGTGCGCGACGACGGCTCGCTGCTGGTGGACGGTTCACTGCCCAACGACGACCTGCGCGAACTGCTCGGCGGTGTCGCCCTGCCCGATGGCGACGAAGCCGACTACAACACGATCGCCGGCCTGGTGATCGAACAGTTCGGCCGCATCCCGCACGTTGGCGAACACCTGGACTGGGCAGGCTGGCGCATCGAGGTCGTGGACCTGGATGGCCCGCGCATCGACAAGCTGTTGCTGCAGAAACTGCCAGAAGACGAAGATGACGAAACCAGCGCCTGATTCTGGCGCCGAATCGGCAGCGGAGGGTACCGGACACGTCAGCACCCGAACTGTGCTGGATAGCTTCGCCTCCGGTGATCCCGACGACCACCTCCGGCTCGGCGACCTGCTCTCCGGGCTGCGCCAGACCGCATTCGGCATGCTCCTGTTCGTCGCCGTGCTGCCCGCGTTCCTGCCCATCCCCGGCGTCGCCGGCGCGGTCAGCGGCCCATTGGTGATGCTGATCGGCGCGCAATTGCTGCTGTGCCTGCGCAAGCCGTGGCTACCGCGATTCCTTGCCCAACGCGGTCCCTACCGCAAATCCATGGCGCGCTTCCGCGACATGATGGCGCGCTGGCTGGGCTGGCTGGAAAAAGTGGTGCGCCCGCGCATGGAATGGATGCTGGATCATCCCGTCGCCAGCGCCTTCACCGGACTGTTGCTGGTGTTGCTGGGCCTGTTGCTGTCGCTGCCGATCCCCTTCACCAACTATCTGTTCGGGGCGCTGCTGCTGCTGTTCGTATTTGCATTGCTGGAACGCGACGGTGCCCTGATGCTGGTCGCCTGGCTGGCCGGGACGATCGCCGTGGTGGTGTTCGGATTCGTCTCCGGCAACCTGGTACAGATGCTGGCGCACACCGTGGATAGCTGGTTCTAGGGCGCTGGCAGGGGCGTGGGAGCGGCGTCCCGCCGCGAGCTCTTGCTTCGTATTACTTCGAACAGGTCGATCAGAAAGGTAGAGCGAAGAGCTCGCGGCGGGACGCCGCTCCCACTGGATTCAGACCAGCAGCAACGCGAACTCGGCCGCGCTCATCGGGTAGCCCATCCAGTAGCCCTGGGCCAGGTCGCAGCCGCGCGCGCGCAGGATGTCGAATTGCGCTTCCTTTTCCACGCCCTCGGCGACCACGGTTATGCCCAGCGAATGAGCCATGGCGATGATCGCCGTGGTCAGGGCCAGGTCGTCCGGATCGCGCTGCATGTCGGCAATGAAACTGCGGTCGATCTTGACCCCGTCCACCGGCACCCGGCGCAGATGGCTGAGGCCGGAAAAGCCGGTGCCGAAATCGTCCAACCACACCTTCACGCCGGTGCGGTGCAGCTTCGCCAGCAGCGCGCTGGCGTGCGCCTCGTCGCTGATCACCGCGGTCTCGGTCAGCTCCAGGTGCAGGCGTTGCGCCGGCAGCCCGGTATCGCGCAAGCAGGAAGCAACTTCCTCGGGCAGGTCGCCACTGCGCAATTGCCGCGGGGAGACGTTGACCGCGACGAAGGGAGCTTCGTCCATGCCGCTAGCGGTGGCCCAGCGCGCCGCGGCGGCGCATGCGGCGCGCAGCACACGCGGGCCGATGCTTTCGATCAGGCCGCTCTGTTCGGCCACGTCGATGAACACCGACGGCGCGATCGAGCCCATTTCCGGATGCTGCCAGCGCAGTAGCGCTTCGGCACCGACGATACGGCTGTCAGCCACGCGGAAGATGGGCTGGTAGACCAGGCTCAGCTCGCCACGCTCCCAGGCGCCGCGCAATTCCTGCTCCATGTGCACGCGACGCTCCACTGCCTGCTCCATGGCCCGGCTGTAGAAGCGGTAGCAGTTCTTGCCCGCGACCTTGGCCTGGTACATGGCGATGTCGCCGTTCTTCATCAGCGCCGTGGCGCCCGACGCATCTTCCGGGAACAGGGTGATGCCGATAGAAGTACCCAGGAACACCTGCCGTCCCTCCACCACCAGCGGCTGCCCAAGCTCCTTTACCAGTGCCTCGGCCAGTTGGGTGGCGGAAGCGCGCACGTCCCCGTCCTGGATCAGGATCACGAACTCGTCGCCGCCGAAACGTGCCAGCAACGCCTCGTCACCGCCCAGGCGCTCGACCACGCTGCGGATGCGGTTGGCGAACTGCAACAACACCTCGTCGCCCGCTTCATGGCCCAGGGTGTCGTTGACCCGCTTGAAGTCATCGATGTCGGCGAACAGCACTGCCAACTGGCGACCGGCGCCGCGCAGCATCATCAGGCGGTGGTCGAGGCTTTCGCGGAACGCCAGGCGATTGGTCAGTCCGGTCAGCGCGTCCGTATAGGCCATGCGTCGCACATCGCGGTCATGTCGGGCGATGCTGTCGTTCATGTCGCTGAAAGCGCGGACCAGGTCGCCGACTTCGTCCTGCCGATCGCTGACCAGGTGCTTGGCATCGTAATTGCCGGTGCCGATCGCATTGGCCGCGTCGGCCAGTTGCCGGATCGGCTTCACCAGGGTGCGCTGCACGTACCAGGCGACGCCAACGCAAACCATGCCCAATGCCGCCAGCAGCGCCACGAACCAGCCCATGTGCCGGCGGCCGAGCTCAAGCAGGCGATTGTTGAGGTTGCCTGCGGCGCGTTCCTCGCTGGCGCGGATCTCGGCCAGGGAAAAGCCCACGCGGACCCCGCCGATGCGCTGGTTGCCGATGCTGATCGCCTCGGATACATCCATGATCTGCGGCGACCACTGGGTCAGCAGGTGATCCGACGCGATCGCGGCGCGCGCCAGCGGGTCGTTCATCGGCTGGCCATAGGCGGCGATATCGTAGGAGCCGTCGTGGACGATGTTGCCATCCGTGCCGTAGACCAGCACATAGGCGACATCGGGCTGGCGCGAGGCGGCCCGCATGGTGATGCCGATGGTGTCCAGGTCGGAGTAATACAGCGGGTTGGTCAGCGAATCCGCGAGTTGCTCCACCGTCGACTCACCGCGCCGGCTCAGCGCCTCGGCGGCCATGGACTGCATGGCTTCGCGGCCCAGCACATCCACTTCGCTCTGCATCGTCGATTGCCGCTGCAGCAACAATGCCAGCAGGGCCAGCACCATCAGCAAAGCAACGCCCAGTGCCAACAGGAACCGGGCTTGCAGTCCGAAGCGAAGGTTCATTCGACCTGCTCGCGCACGCGGCCGATGCCGTCGCGCAACCGGTCCAGGCCCTGCTGCGAAACAGGGTCGACTGGCATGAAGCGAGTGGTGCGGAAAAACAGGGTCATTGCCTCGCGCGCATCCGGATCGTCGGCGGCCTGCAGCAGCACCTCACGCAGCCGCGCCTCGACCTTCGGATCCAGGTTGCCACGCACCATCTCCAGCGCACGCGGGTAGTCCGGGGTCTGGTAGATGACCTTCATGTCCTGGCGGAACGCAGGCGGCATGCGCCGTGCGTCCTCCCAGTCCAGGCTGCTGAAAACACCCGCATCCACCAGGCGCTTGTGCACCCAGGCGGCGATGTTGAGTTCGGAACGCGCGAATACGTAGCCCACCGAATCAGGGGTCGGCCTATCCATCGGCGACAGCAGGATTTCCAGACTCAGACCGTGGTCGAGCAGCGTCGCTGCAGGAACGATGTACGCACTGGTGGAAGCGGTGCTCTGGAAGGCGATGCTGCGGCCCTGCAGGTCGGCCAGGCTGCCTATGCCACTGTCCTTGCGTGCGAAGAAAACAGAGTGATAGCGGCTGACCCCACCGCGCTCGGTCAGCAACAGCGGCCTGGCGCCCGCGCGCTTCTGCAACTGCATGCCGGTACCGGCGGTTTCGGTCACCCAATCCACGCGGCCACGACGCAGGTAACTGGTCATCTGCTGCGCATCGCGCGCCATCAGGATGCGGCCTTCCTTGATGCCCACGTCGCGCATGCGCGGCACTACATAGTCCAGCAGGGGCTTGAGTTGCTCGAAGTGAGCCTTGGGATCGTCGCTGATGCGGCCGAGGACCAGCACAGTGCTTTCGTCGACGCCGGCCGGTGCGGGAAGCGCTGCCCCCGCGGCGCCCGGCAGCGTCAGCGGGGCCAGCATTAGCAGGACAAGGCCAAACCAGACGGTGCGCAACGTTGGGGCTCGCATCAGCAGCAGAGATGAGACTAGCGGAAAGCTCAGGCCGAGGGTAGCAATTCAATCCGGCTTGGTCGTCGCCAGCCGGGCCATGCGCTGGGCGTCGGCCAGGATGCCGCGCATCAACCGCACTTCCTGCTCGTTGAGATCAGCGCGCATGAACAGACGCCGCAGCTTGCGCATCGCCGAATCCGGCGCCCGGCCCTTGTGGAAATCGATGTCGTCCAGCGTTTCACCAAGCTGGGCGAAAAAGCCTTCCATCTGCGCATGCGATGCCGCTTCTTCGTGTCTTGCCTCGCTGCGGGCCGAAGACTGCCCGCCGATGGCCAACAGCGCCACCCGCAATTCGTAGGTCAATACCTGTACCGCAGCGGCAAGGTTGAGCGAGCTGTATTCGGGATTGGCCTGGATGTGCACCGAGGCATGGCAAAGCTGCAGCTCTTCGTTGCTGAGGCCGGTGCGCTCACGGCCGAAGACCAGCGCGACCTGGTCCGCCGCGGCAAGGTCGACCACCCGTAGTGCTGCGGCGCGTGGATCCAGTTCCTGCAGCGCCACCCGCCGGCTGCGTGCAGTGCAGCCCAGCACGAAGCGGCAATCGGCCACGGCTTCGGCCAGGGTCGCGACCACGCGGGCCGCGGCCAGCAGGTCGTCCGCGCCCGCGGCGCGACGGAAGGCCTCGTCGGCCGGGTATTGTTCCGGCGCCACCAGCACCAGCCGCGACAGGCCCATGGTCTTGAGCGCGCGCGCGGCTGCGCCGATGTTGCCAGGGTGCTGGGTGCCGACCAGGATGATGCGGATACGCCCTGCAAGACCCTCGATAGCTGATTCCGGGCCCACTCGGGCTGTTTCGGGAGGAGTGTTCATAGGTACAGATGTTAAACTGCGCGCGCCGGTCTTCGTACCGTGCTGTTCTTTTCCACTTGTTGCCCCAGCCAGTCCGCCCGAGGTCCGTTATCCATGCTCAATCCTGTCATCACCGTCATGGTCAAGGCCGCGCGCCAGGGTGGCAACGTGCTGTTGCGCAATATCAACAAGCTGGACAGCCTGAACGTGATGGAAAAGGGGCGCATGGACTACGCCAGCGAAGTCGACTCTGATGCCGAGAAAGCCGTCATCAAGGAACTCAAGCGCGGCTATCCCGATTATTCAGTGCTGGGCGAGGAAGGTGGCGGCCAGCCCGGCAAGAACGGTCGCTATACCTGGGTGATCGACCCCCTGGACGGCACCAGCAACTACCTCCGCGGCTTCCCTCACTACTGCGTTTCGATTGGCCTGGTCGACAACGGCGAACCGACCGATGCGGTGATCTTCGACCCGTTGCGCAACGAACTGTTCACCGCCAGCCGCGGCAGCGGCGCGCAGTTGAACGAGCGCCGGATCCGCGTCAGCGACCGCAAGGACCTGACCGGCGCCACCATCGGCACCGGCTTCGCCCCACGCGAACGTGCCCGCGCAGGTGCCCAGCTGGAATGCATGCGCGAACTGCTGGTCCAGGCCGAGGACGTGCGTCGCACCGGCTCGGCCGCGCTGGACCTGGCCTACGTGGCCTGCGGCCGCAGCGATGCCTATTTCGAGGCCGGGTTGAAGGCCTGGGACATCGCTGCAGGCGTGCTGCTGGTGCGCGAGGCCGGTGGCAAGGTCTGCGACTATCGCGGCGCCAGCGTGCCGCGCCTGGACTTCCAGGGCGCCAAGGACCACCAGGTCGTGGCCGGCAATATCAAGGTCTGCGAGGCGTTGCAGAAGACCATCGTCACCTCGGGCTACGCCGCCAGTTTCAACTGAGGCAAAAAGCGGGTGCCAGTGGGAGCGACGCCAGTCGCGATTGCGTTGCCAACAACGCTCCAACGCGACTGACGTCGCTCCCACGATCCATGTCCAAGCCATGTAAAAAGGCCGCGAACTTCGCGGCCTTTTCGTCTTGCCATGGCAGCCGGCGGTTACGGGCGGCGCGCCAGCGCTTCCACTTCCCTGGCCTTCGGCATCAGGTCCTGCTTGGTGACCTTCAGGAAACCCATGGTCAGCAGCGGGCAGGCGATGAAGATCGAGGAGATGGTACCGATCACGATGCCCATCATCTGCGAGATGGCCATGCCTTCCAGCGAACCGCCACCGTATATATACAGCGCCAGCACGGTCAGGAAGGCCACGAATGAAGTGATGATGGTGCGCGACAGGGTCTGGTTGACCGAGCGGTTCAGCACTTCCACCGGCCCCACGCGCAGGTTGCGGAAGTTCTCGCGCACGCGGTCGAAGACCACGATGGTGTCGTTGATCGAGAAACCCATCACCGACAGCAGGCCAGCCAGCACGGTCAGGTCGAACTCCCTGCCGGTCAGGGCAAAGAAGCCGGCCACGATCAGCACGTCGTGCAGGGTGGTGAAGATTGCCGCGACCGCGAATTTCCATTCAAAGCGGAAGCCGATGTAGATCAGGAAGCCAACCACCACGAAGATCAGTGCGTACAGGCCGTTGAGCGCCAGTTCCTTGCCGACCTGCGGGCCAACGAATTCGTTGCGCATGATCTTGGCGGCGTTGTCGGGCAGAGATGCCGCCGCAAGCACCTCGCTGGCCGTGCGGTTGTTGGCTTCGGCATCCACCTTGCCCTCATGCGGCTGCAGGCGGACCAGCAGGTCACTGCCGCTGCCGAAGGTCTGGACCTGCGCGCTTTCGTAACCGGCTGCGGCCAGGCGCTCACGCACGCCATCGACCTCGGCGGGTTTCTGGAAGCGCAACTCGACCACGGTGCCGCCGGTGAAATCAAGCGCGTAGTTGAAGCCATTGATGGCCATCGCAGCCACCGCGCCCACCGCCAGCAACAGGGCCACGCCCAGCGAGATCCAGCGCAGGCGCATGAAATTGATGTTGGTGTCGTTGGGCACCAGGTGCAGAGGAAAAAGTTTCATGTTCAGGCGCTTCCGTTAAATGGCCAGGGACTTGACTTTGCGGCGACCGCCGTAAATCAAGGTGGCGATACCGCGAGACACGGTTACCGCGGTGAACACCGACGTCAGGATGCCGACGATCATGGTGACCGCGAAGCCCTTCAGCGGACCGGTACCAAACGCAAACAGGGCGACGCCAGCCAGCAACGCGGTCATGTTGGAGTCGAAGATGGTGCCGGAAGCCTTGTCGTAGCCGGTGGCGATCGCGGCCTGCGCCGGCATCCCCGCCCGTAGCTCTTCGCGTATTCGCTCGTTGATCAACACGTTGGCATCCACCGACATGCCGATGGACAGGGCCAGGCCGGCAAAGCCGGGCAAGGTCATGGTCGCGCCGAACAACGACATCACCGCCACTACCATCAGCAGGTTGAGCAGCAGGGCCACGCAGGTGATCAGGCCGAACATCCGGTAATAGACCAGGAAGAACGCCAACGCGAACAGGAACGAGTACAGCACCGCCTTGGTGCCGCGGGCAACGTTTTCGGCACCCAGGCTGGGGCCGACCACGCGTTCTTCGACGAAATCCATCGGCGCGGCCAGCGACCCGGCGCGCAGCAGCTTGGCCAGGTTCTCGGCCTCGGTCTTCTCCAGGCCGGTGGTCTGGAAATTCTTGCCGAACACGCCGGCAATGCGGGTGGGCGCCAGTGCTTCCTCGCTGACCTTCGTGGAACGCACTTCCTTGCCATCGACCATCGTGACCTGCGGGATGCGCTCGATGTACACCACCGACATCAACTTGCCGACATTGCTACTGGTGAAGTCGAACATGCGCTGGCCGGCAGCCGCGTTCAGGGTGATGTCCACTGCAGGGGAGCCATTGCGATCGGTGCCGGTGCTGGCGGTGACCATCTGGTCGCCGGAGGCGAGCACACGCTTGCTCAGCAGCACCGGGACCGGCTTGCCATCCGGGCCTTTTTCACGCAAATAGTAGATGCGGGCTTCCGGCGGCACGTTGCCGCTGGCCAGCGCATCCTGCGCATTGCCGTCGACGACCGAGCGGAACTCGAGGGTCGCGGTGGCGCCAATCAGGCGTTTTGCCGCGGCCGTGTCCTGCACACCGGGCAACTGCACCACCACGCGATCATCGCCCTGGCGCTGGATGATGGGCTCCGCTACGCCGAGTTCGTTGACGCGGTTGCGCAGGGTGGTGATGTTCTGCTCGATCGCATCGCCGGAGATCTTGGACAGCTCGCTCTCTGGCAGGGTGATGATGATGCGGTTGCCATCAACCTGGTAACCCAGGTTGGATGCCACCGCCCCGGCAGCGGCGTTGCCGCCCGACAGCGCCAGGCGCGCCTTGTCCACGTCCTGGTCGGCCGGCAGCGTGACCACGATGCTGTTGTTGGCGCGGCGCTCGACCGATTCGTACTTGACCCGCCTGTCGCGCATGGTGACCCGCGCGTCCTCGGCATAGGCGTCAACGCGCTTGTCCAGCGCCGCCTTCTGGTCCACCTGCAACACGAAATGCACGCCGCCCTGCAGGTCCAGGCCCTGGACCATGGGTTTGGCGGCGACCTTGCCCATCCAGTCGGGAACCGTGGAAGCCAGGTTCAAGGCAATCGTATAGTCCTCGCCCAGGCCCTCGCGCAGGGCGTCGTTGGCCTTGGTCTGCTCCTCGAAACTGGACATCCGCACCAGCAGGCTGTCTTTTTCCTTGTCCAGCGACTTGGCCGCAACTCCCGCCTTCTTCAGGGTGGCGTCAATGCGCTGGTTCAGCGCCGCGTCGATCGCGAAGCCCCGGTTGGGCGTGACCTGCACCGAGGGATCCGATGGATACAGGTTGGGCAGCGTGTACAGCACGCTCAGCAACACGACCAGCAGGATGGTGATGTATTTCCAGCGCGGGAATTCGAGCATTGTGGATTTCCAGAAAAGCGTAGCCCGGGTGGGCGTAGCGGCTTTCAACAGCGAAGCTGGTCTACCCGGGGGGGTTTTCGTTCCGGTGGGAAGGAGTACCGGGTGTCGCCTTCGGCTACACCCGGGCTACGACTTCGGCAGGGATCAGGCAGACTTCAGGGTGCCCTTGGGCAGCACATTGCCGACCGCGGCCTTCTGCACGCGTACGCGCACGTTGTCGGCAATCTCGACGGTAATGAAGTTGTCGCCGATGTCGGTCACGGTGCCGGCGATACCACCCGAGGTGATGACTTCGTCACCCTTGGACAACTTGTCCAGCATGCCCTTGTGTTCCTTGGCACGCTTCATCTGCGGACGGATCATCAGGAAGTACATCACCGCGATCAGGACAATCGGGAACAACAGGGACATGCCACCAAAACCACCGGCAGGCGGTGCGCCCGCGGCTTGGGCATGGGCGGCGGGGATCAGCAAGTCAAGCAGGTTCATCAGGTCATCCGGTAAGGCCGAAAACAGCCGGGAATTATGCCACGGGGGCAGCCAGCCGTCCGCGAAAGCGCTCAAATCGGCCGAAACAGCCAGGAAATCCCCCGATTGCCACGGAAAGACCACGGGAATCGGGCAAAGGTTCCGTGGAACGACCGATCCGGTGGATACGCCCTACCCTCTTGCCGCGTAGAACCCCGTCCTGAATTCCGCAAACCTGCTCTGCTCGATGGCCGCGCGCATGTCCGCCATCAGCTTCTGGTAATACCAGAGGTTGTGCAGCGTGCCCAGCATCGGCGCCAGCATCTCGTTGCACTTGTCCAGGTGGCGCAGGTAGGACCGCGAGAATCCATTGCGGCAGGCGTAGCAACCGCACCCCGGCTCGATAGGATCCAGGTCCTGTTCGTATTTCGCGTTGCGGATGCGCACGGTGCCGGTGGAAGTGAAGTAATGGCCGTTGCGTGCGTTGCGGGTGGGCATCACGCAGTCGAACATGTCCACGCCGCGCGCCACCGCCTCCACCAGATCTTCGGGCCGCCCCACCCCCATCAGGTAGCGCGGCTTGTCCGTGGGAAGCTGCGGGCAAGTGTGTTCGAGCATCGCGCTGCGTTGCTCCTCGGTCTCGCCGACCGCGAGGCCGCCGATCGCATAGCCATCGAAGCCGATCGCCTTCAATCCTTCCGCCGAGCGCGAGCGCAGTTCCTGGTGTACCCCTCCCTGCACTATGCCGAACAGCGCGGCATCGTTGCCCTCGTGGGCACGCTTCGAGCGGTCGGCCCAACGCAGCGACAGTTCCATTGATCGTTCGACTACGCGAATGTCCACCGGCTGCCCATCGACGTTCACCGGCGGGCATTCGTCGAAGATCATCACGATGTCCGAATCCAGCACCTTCTGGATGTGCATGCTTTCTTCCGGACCCAGGAATACCTTGCTCCCGTCGACCGGCGAATTGAAGGTCACGCCCTGCTCGGTGATCTTGCGCTGGTGGGCCAGCGAGAACACCTGGAATCCACCGGAATCGGTAAGGATCGGCTTGTCCCAGCGGGCGAAGCCATGCAGGCCGCCGTGTTTCTCGATGACTTCCAGACCCGGTCGCAGGTACAGGTGGAAGGTGTTGCCCAGGATGATCTCGGCACCGAGTTCCTTGATGTGCTCGGGCAGGATGCCTTTCACCGACCCGTAGGTACCCACCGGCATGAACGCCGGAGTTTCCACCGTGCCGCGCGGGAAGGTCAATCGACCGCGGCGCGGGATGCCATCGGTTTTCAGCAACTCGAAGGCCATGCGGCTCATCTGTCTTCCTCACGAGAATTCGATGGCTGTTCACCCTCGCTGGCGCGTGGCGACGCGTTGGTCGGCTCCGTTCCTTCGAACTCCGCCTCACGCGGAAACAGCAACATCGCATCTCCATAGGAAAAGAACCGGTACTTCTCGCGCACCCCATGCGCATAGGCAGCGAACACGCGCTCTTTCCCGGCAAAGGCCGACACCAGCATCAGCAGCGTGCTTTCGGGCAGATGGAAATTGGTCAGCAGCGCATCGACGCTGAGGATGCGGTAGCCGGGGAAGATGAAGATCTGCGTCTCGCCGGCGAAGGGCTGCAATTCGCCCTCGCCCGCGTCATTTCGACGTGTTGCCGATTCCAGCGCACGCACCACCGTAGTGCCCACCGCGACCACGCGACCACCGCGCGCACGGGTCGCGCGGATCTGTTCCACCAGCGCGGCGCCCACGTTCAACCATTCGCTGTGCATGCGGTGTTCACGTATGTCGTCCACGCGCACCGGCTGGAAGGTGCCTGCGCCTACGTGCAACGTCACGTGGCCGAACTCTATGCCGCGTTCACGCAATGCCTGCAAAAGCGACTCATCGAAATGCAGCCCCGCGGTCGGTGCCGCCACCGCCCCCAGTTCACGGGCGAACACGGTCTGGTAGCGCTCGTCGTCGTCGGCGCCGGGTTCGCGATTGATATACGGCGGCAGTGGCAGGCGCCCGGCCTTCAGCAGCCAGCTTTCCAGTGCATCGGCGACATGGAAGCGCAGAAGATAGAATTCGCCATCACGGCCCAGCACTTCGGCCTCGCCACCCGCATCCAGGGCGATGCGGCTGCCCGGTTTCGGGGATTTGCTGGCGCCGATCTGAACGCGCGCGGCGTTGTCGGGCAGCAGGCGCTCGATCAGGATTTCGACCCGCCCGCCACTTTCCTTCTGTCCGAAGACCCGTGCGGGGATCACCCGGGTGTCGTTGAACACCAGCAGATCACCGGCATTCAACCATTCGGTCAGGTCGCGCACTTGCCGATCCACGAAAGCGGCCGCGCCCGGCGGCACCACCAGCAGGCGGCTGGCCGAACGCTCCGGCAACGGCGCCTGCGCGATCAGCGACTCGGGCAACTCGTAATTGAAGTCGGATTTCTTCACGGTATGGACCAGGAAAGGCCGCGCATTGTACGTGACGCTATCGCTCGAACTTGGTGGAAAGAATGATCGAGGTCGCGGTCCGCTCAACTCCCTCGATGGCGCCGATGAGGTCGGTCAGCACGTCCATGGCATTTACAGTCGGCACCATGCCGACCGCGATCAGGTCGTAAGAGCCGCTGACCGAATGCAGGGCGCGCAGCTCCGGCATGGCGCGCAAGGCGGCGGCCACCGAGACGGCTTGCTTCGGATGCACGGTGATCATGATGTGTGCACGGATCTGGCCACGCTCGTATTCGTCGTCGATCCGTACCGTATAGCCACTGATAACTCCCTCGCGCTCAAGCCGCTCGATCCGGCTCTGCACGGTGGTCCGCGAGAGATCCAGGCGGCGTGCGATCTGTGCGGTTGAGGCACGCGCATTCTCGCGCAGCAGGGACAAAAGCAGTTCGTCGGAGCTGTTGAGTTTCATTTTCCACACAAGTTTTCGTCGATTCGACGAAAATTAGGCTAATTTCGCACGAATCACAACTGGAAAACGACGAGTTAATCCAGATAATAGGAAGATAGTCGTTTGTCTGCAGAAGGAATGCCCCATGAACCTTATCGAAAAACTCGCGCCGCTGCGCGCCCACACCGGCAAGCGCATGACCGTCGGCCTGGACGACGCCACGTTGCTGCGCCTGGCCAGATCGCACCCGGACCTGGAGGCTGCAATCACCGCCGCCGCTGCCGAACACGCAAGCCTGCGCGACGAATTCGCCGAACTGTTCGACCTGGATGAAGAGGCGCAGCTGCGCGTCGTGCAGGCCGGTTACGTCAATTTCTACGCCGAGGACGCGGTCAACCCCTACGTCGCCCTGACCGCGCGTGGTCCGTGGCTGGTGACCATCAATGGAGCGGTGCTGTACGACGCGGGTGGCTACGGCATGATCGGATTCGGCCACACCCCGGCCGCAGTGCTGGAAGCGATGTCCAAGCCCCAGGCCATGGCAAACATCATGACCCCGAGCCTGTCGCAGTTGCGCCTGGACCGGGCCCTGCGCAACGAGATCGGCCACAGCCGCGGCGGTTGCCCGTTCGCCAGGTTCCTGTGCCTGAACTCAGGTTCCGAAGCTGTCGGCCTGGCCGCGCGCATCGCCGACATCAACACCAAGCTGCAGACCGACCCGGGCGCGAAGTACGCTGGTCGTACGGTCAAGCGCGTCGTGGTCAAGGGCAGTTTCCACGGCCGCACCGAACGCCCCGCGCTGTATTCGGATTCCTCGCGCAAGGCCTACCAGCAATATTTGGCCAGCTATCGCAACGAGGACTCGGTGATTGCCATCGATCCCTATGACGGCGAAGCCTTGAAGCGCGTGTTCGCCGACGCCGACAGCAAGGGCTGGTTCGTCGAGGCCGTGTTCCTGGAGCCTGTCATGGGCGAAGGCGACCCCGGCCGCTCGCTGCCTCCCGCGTTCTACGCGATTGCAAGGGAACTGACCCGCAGCCACGGCAGTCTGCTGCTGGTCGATTCGATCCAGGCCGGCCTGCGTGCGCACGGCGTGTTGTCGATCGTTGATTACCCGGGTTTCGAGGGCCTGGACGCGCCGGACATGGAGACCTATTCCAAGGCGCTAAACGCCGCGCAATATCCGCTGTCGGTGCTGGCCGTGAACGAGCGCGCCGCCGGCCTGTACCGCAAGGGCGTCTATGGCAACACCATGACCAGCAACCCGCGTGCGCTGGACGTGGCCTGCACGGTGCTCGACCTGCTCACCCCGCAGGTGCGCGGGAACATCCGCAAACGCGGCGCTGAAGCGATGGAGAAGCTGGAGAAACTGAAGTCCGAGCTTGGCGGCCTGATCACCAAGGTCCAGGGCACGGGCCTGTTGTTTTCATGCGAACTGGATCCGCAGTTCAAGTGCTACGGCGCCGGGTCCACCGAGGAATGGCTGCGCGAACGCGGCCTGAACGTGATCCACGGCGGGGCCAATTCGCTGCGCTTCACCCCGCATTTCGCCATGGATTCCGAGGAGCTGGACTTGCTGGTGGCACTGGTGGGACGGTCACTGCGCGAAGGTCCACGCGTGAAGCAGGCAGCCGCAGCCTGACCTGCATACGCAGTCGCGACAAGAAAAGTGAAGCGGCCTGCGGGCCGCTTTTTTCATGGCTCCTGAAACGATGTAGTGGGAGCGGCTTCCACTGACTCGCTTCGACAGGAATCCAGGCTTGGGGCAGACTTGTCGCCTCCCTTGGGCAACTGCCACCCCATGAAAATCACCGAAGTCCGCCATCCCCTCGTCCAGCACAAGATCGGCCTGCTTCGCAATGCGCAGCTCAACACCAAGGACTTCCGCGAACTGGTCACCGAGCTGGGCACGCTGCTGGCCTACGAGGCCACCGCCGACCTGGAAACCGAATCGGAAACCATGGTCGGCTGGGCCGGCGACGTGCAGGTGCAAAAAATCGCGGGCGCCAAGATCACCCTGGTGCCGATCCTGCGCGCAGGCCTCGGCATGTTGCCTGGCGTGCTGGCGCTGATCCCGACTGCACGCGTCAGCGTGGTCGGATTGCAGCGCGACGAAGAGACCCTGCAGCCGGTGCCCTACTTCGAGCGGCTCACCGGCCGCCTGGAGGAACGCGATGCGTTGATCCTGGACCCGATGCTGGCCACGGGTGGCACCCTCATCGCCACCATCGACATGCTCAAGCGCGCCGGTTGCCGGCGAATCAAAGGCATCTTCCTGGTCGCTGCGCCGGAAGGGCTCGCTGCGCTGGAAAGAGTGCATCCGGATGTCGAGGTCTACACCGCCGCGATCGACGAACGCCTCAATGAACGGGGTTACATCCTGCCCGGACTCGGAGATGCGGGGGACAGGATCTTCGGCACCAGGGCAGGGTAACGGGAGCGTTAACCAGCCTTCAGCCGTATCACGCTTGTTTTACATGTTCGTCATCCTGTCTTCGTATTTGTGCGCGCACGCTTCGTGCGCTTCACTACTCCCACTACCGGACATACGACCATGAAATTCCCACGCTTGGCGCTCTGCGCATTCCTTGCACTTTCGAGCGGTCCGCTGTTTGCCGCCACTACTCCGGCCGTCCATAAACCAGAGTCGGCCCAGCAACAACGCATGGCGCAATGCGCGACACAAAACAAGGGCAAGAAAGGCAATGACTACAAAGCTGCGCAGAAAGCCTGCCTGAGCGGCCAAAACGCAACAGTGGCCCACGTGGGCACCCCGCAGCAACGCATGGCGCAATGCTCGGCGCAGAACAAGGGCAAGAAAGGCGACGACTACAAGGTCGCGCAGAGCGCCTGCCTAAAGGCTCACTGATCCGTCGCGATACCACGCGGTTTGAAGCGGCCTGCATGGTAGATGCAGGCCGTTCAAGCGTCAGGTAGCCAACGACCTGGCGTGCAACGCGGGCACTTCGTGGATGGTGCCGAACCGGCCCTTGTCATCACGCGTTACCTGCGCCAACGAGCACTGCGTGTCGTGAGTAAAGAACAGGTGCACGTTACGCGCCAGTTTGTCTTCCAGGAACGCGCGCTTCTCGTCGATCAGCAATTCCGCATTGCGGTCGTAGCCCATGGTGATGGGCACGTGTACCCAGGAGCGTCCGGGAATCAAGTCGGCGCAGAACACGACGCCGCCGTGGTACGCACCCTTTATTTTCTCGGGCCCGACGATTTCAGCAAGCATCAGTCCCGGCGTGTGCCCGTCGCTGTAGCTGAAGCGAACGCTGTCGCCCAGTGCCTGCGAATATTCGCCGTCGACGATTTCCAGCCGGCCGCTGGCCTGCAGCAGTCCGGGCAATTCCGGGATGAAGCTGGCGCGGTCGCGCGGGTGCGGCTGCAACGCGCGCTGCCAGTGGCTCGCGCCGACCACATAGGTGGCATTGGGAAACAACAATTCCGGTGCCCTGCCCTGCGACCACGGCGCCAGCAGACCGCCCGCATGGTCGAAGTGCAAGTGGCTGAGCACGACCACATCGATGTCGCCATGCTCAAAGCCGGCGGCCCGTAGCGAATCCAGCAGCACATGCTGCGCTTCCTGCACCCCGTAGCGTTCGCGCAGCTTCGGCTCGAAGAAGGCACCGATGCCGGTTTCAAACAACACCGTCTTGCCCGCCAGCGGACTGGCCAGCAAGGCGCGACAGGCCAGCGAAATGCGGTTCTCGGCATCCGGCGGCGACCATTTCTCCCACATCGCACGGGGTGCGTTGCCGAACATCGCGCCACCATCGAGCTTCTGTGAGTTGCCAAGTATCGACCAGAGTTTCATGTCGCGATTGTATCCCCGATGTAAGTGGGAGCGACGTGAGTCGCAATGGCCTTGCCTTGGGAATTCCGGTCGCGACTCACGTCGCTGCCACATTCCTTATCTGGATTCGGGAGTCGCCGAGAAATAAAAAGTGAAAGCTCCCTTGCGCTCGTCGGCGGCCTTGACCACGATGGGTGACAGGGGTCCCGAGCCTGCGAGCTCGCCCTCGCCCAGCACCACCGGCCCGGACTTCTTGAACCAGCCGCTGCGCCAGCCCTTGATCGTGACCGGGACGCGCTTGCCCGGCATCAACTCAAGAGTGGCATGGGCATCCCGATCTTCGCCCACGACCACGATGTTGCGCCCTCCCTCGGAGGTGATCGATTCCTGCTGAAATGCAAACAGGGGTTGCCCATCGGCTTCGATGGCGAAACGCCAGTCGGCATTGCCGACCGCGCCATCCTGCTGCACGGCGATCCGTTGCAGCTGCAATCGGAGCTGCTGCGGCAACGCGGGTTGTTCAAGTTTGCCGGTGGCGGGCTTTGCCTGGGCAACGATCGCCGCGGGCGCCGGAGCATCGTTCTTGAGGTCATTGCGGATATTGATGTACACCGTGGTCAGCGCGGCAAGAAGCGCTGCGCTGCCCGTAAGGATCGCAGGCAGGTGGGCAATGACCGGTTTTTTCTCGTTGTCCGCCACGCGGGCATCCTGTTGCAGGGGTGGATAGGTTCGGATTTTATAGCTGTTCCCTGGCCTTGGTTGGCTAGGCCTTACCTGGGGACGGCTGTCCGGGTAACACGTTCAGGGGCAACGCTTATTGGACCGGAGCCAGCTCCACCTTGCCTGCGCCGACCGGATTGCGCGGATCGCTTCCCGTCGACAGCGTGTTGCTGCGCTTGTCCCATTCCACCGTCTGCAGGTTGCCCCAGCGGTGGCTGGAACCGAGCCCGCTGTCGTCACCGCCCTGCAATTCATGGCCCATTGCCCGCAGCGCTTGCGCGGTTCCGGGAGCGAACGCGCCGCTTTCCGCCTGGATCAGGTCCGGAAGCCATTGGTGGTGGTAGCGCGGCAGTGCCGCGACTTCCTGCGCGCCCAGGCCCGCGTCGTAACCCAGCATGCCCAGCAACACCATGGTGATGATCCGGCTGCCGCCGGGCGTGCCCAGCACCGCCACCTTGTCCGCCGATTCCATGAAGGTAGGCGTCATCGAACTGAGCATGCGCTTGCCCGGCTTCGGGGCGTTGGCTTCATAGCCCATCACGCCGAAGGCATTGGGGGTGCCCGGCTTCAGCGCGAAATCGTCCATCTCGTCGTTGAGCAGCACGCCGGTGCCCTTCGGGATCAGGCCCGAGCCATACAGCAGGTTGACTGTCTGGGTACCGCCGACCCGGTTGCCCTCAGCGTCGATGATCGAGAAGTGGGTGGTCTCGTCGTCCTCCAGCGGTGTCGCCTGGCCCGAGAGCAGTGCGCTGGGCGTGGCCTTGTCCGGATGGATGGTCGCGCGCAAGCCTTGTGCGTAATCGCGGCTGGTCAGTACGTCCTGGGGAATGTCGGTGAAGTCCGGATCGCCAAGGAAAAAAGTACGGTCGCGGTAGGCGCGACGCATCGACTCCACCACCAGGTGCACGCGATGCGCTTCATCGAGCTTCGGTAGATCATAGGGTTCGAGGATCTGCAGCATCTCGGCCAGCGCGATGCCGCCGGACGAGGGCGGCGGCGAAGTAGTGACCTTCCAGCCGTGGTAGTCGAACTGGATCGGCGTGCGTTGCTTGACCCGGTAGGCGGACAGCTCGTCGGCGGTCCAGCGGCCGCCGGCCTGGTTGACCCCGGCAAGCAGCTTCTTCGCCGTCTCCCCGCGATAGAAGCCGTTGAAGCCCTTTTCCGCCAGCAGCTGCAGCGTACGCGCGAGCTCTGGCTGCCTGAAGTTGTCGCCTTCCGCGATTGGTTTGCCGCCGCGCTCGTAGACTTCGCGCGTTCCGGGGTAGCGTCGCATCACTTCTCGCCGCTGCTGGTATCCATCGGCCATGCGCGCATAGACCGGGAAGCCTTCCCGGGCAATGCGGATCGCTGGCGCCAGCGTGGCCGCCAACGGCAAGCGGCCGTGCTTTTCCGCCATCTCCACCAGCGCCGCGGGCAAGCCGGGGATGCCCGCCGACCATGGACCGTTCTGCGCCCGATTCGTGTCGAGATTCCCTTGCTTGTCCAGGTATTGCTCTGGCGTAGCCGAAGCCGGCGCGTATTCGCGCGCGTCCAGGAAGACATCCTTGCCGGTCTTCGCATCATGCAGCAGAAAAAAGCCACCCCCGCCCAACCCGGAACTGATCGGCTCGACCACGGACAAGGTCGATGAAACCGCAATGGCTGCATCGAACGCGTTGCCGCCTGCGCGGATGATCTCGAAACCCGCCTCTGTGGCCAGCGAATGGCCGCTGGCGATGGCGGTGCCAGGCGGGTGGTTCGCCTGCTGGGCCGATACGGAATCCGCTGCAAAAGCGGGCAATACGAAAGCCAGCGCCAGTGCGATGGCGGCAATCATGCGAAGTCTCACGCTCACTCCTGTCCTAGGCGGTTTGCTGGAGACGCCTCAACTTTGCCAGCAGATCTCCCTCGCTTTCAGGATACGCCGGATCCGGGTCGATGCACTCCACGGGGCACACGACCACGCATTGCGGTTCGTCGAAATGGCCTACGCACTCGGTGCAGCGGCCCGGATCGATGATGTAGATGGTCTCGCCCATGGTGATGGCCTGGTTGGGACAGGCCGGTTCGCAGACGTCGCAGTTGACGCAGAGCTCGTTGATCTTCAGCGACATTTCAATGCCTGCGAAAGCAGAACTGGTGCCACTGTGGAAGGGGAATAAGCCCCGATAGTCTCAGTCATTTCGCTATCGGGGCTTGCGCCCCTCCCAGCAAGATCTCCGCCTGCGCGAAGATGACGCTTGCGCAAAGGCGTGGCCGCGCCGCGGCCACGCGCGGAAGCGTCACTTGGCTTCGACGAATACGTAGTCTGCTCCCGAGGGAGCGACGGCAGCCTTGACCCGCTCGTTGTCCGCAGCCTGGCCGATGAACAGGATCTTGACCTTCTGCATGGTGTCGGGCGGCACATCCTTGAAACCGGCAATGATGATGTCAGCCATCTTGGCCGATTCCGGCGAGCCGAATGCGATCAGGTTGCCGCCAACGATGCCGCGTGCCAACGCATTGGAGACCTGGTCGAACTGGCCCTTGTAGTCGGATTCAAACTTGGGATTCGCCTGCCCGGTCAGGTAATACACGAACGGGTTATTGGTGATGTCGCCCATGTTGCGCCCGACTACGTCCTGCAGGTAGGCCTTCCAGGCGGCGTCATCGGCCGTGGCCGGGGCGCTCAATGCCGCAGCTTGCACGGGCGCAGCGGCCTCCTGCTTCTTGCAGGCCGCGAATGGCAGCACAAGACAAGCGGCCAGCAGTAAACGTGTAGCGATCTTCATGGTGTTTTCCCCTACGTTGAGTCTTGCGATGAATGATGTTGCATGGGTCATTGCGCAGCCTTGGACCGCCATTGTTCCTGCAGCGCGGCGGCCACGGCCAGCGGTACGAAGCCGGAAATATCGCCGCCCAGGCGCGATATTTCGCGCACCAGCGACGAGGAAATGAACCCGTACTGCTCGGCCGGGGTCAGGAACAGCGTTTCCACTTCCGGGATCAGGTGGCGGTTCATGCTGGCCAGCTGGAATTCGTATTCGAAATCGGACACCGCGCGCAACCCGCGCAGCAGCACGCCACCACCGACTTCCTCGACGAAATGCGCCAGCAACGAGTTGAAACCGCGCACTTCGACGTGGCGATGATGGGCGACGGCTTCGCGCGTCAGCCGAACCCGCAATTCGAGTGGCAACGCCGGACCCTTGCCCGGACTTTCGGCGACACCGATGATCAGCCGCTCGAACAGCGGTGCGGCACGATCGATCAGGTCGATATGACCATTGGTGATGGGGTCGAACGTACCGGGATAAACCGCAATACGGGTGCGTGCCACACTCATTCAGAAACCGCCGCGGAAACGTTGCCGTTCAGTGTATCAGCGCAACGCGGATCGGGGGCGCGATACAGGGCGAAACGTACCTCCCGGGTGCGTGATTCGCGGTGCAGCGTCCATGCCTTCGGCAGCTTCGGTGCCTGTTCGGGTGGGGACTCCAGGTACAACCATGCGTCCTGCGCCAGTTTCGGCAATAACGCAGCCAGCGTCGGTTGCCACAGGCCGGCGTCGAAAGGCGGATCGACGAACGCCACATCGAAACTGGCCGGTGCCTGGCGTTCCAGCCAGGCCAATGCATCGCCATGCACGACTTCGACGAATTGCTGCGCGGACAAGCGGGTCACCGTCTCTCGCAGGGACTGCGCCAGGGCCGCGTCGCGCTCCACCAGCACCGCATGTCCGGCGCCGCGGGATACCGACTCCAGGCCAAGTGCGCCAGAACCCGCAAACACATCCACGACCCGCGCGCCTGCCAGCACCGGCATCAGCCAGTTGAACAGGGTTTCGCGCACGCGATCGCCGCTGGGACGAAGGCCCGGGCTGGCTGGCACTGGCAGGCGCGTGCCACGCCAACGGCCGCCAATAATGCGGACCTTGCCCTGCTCGATTCGGGGAACGGGCTTCATCGGGGCATGTTCATAGGGGCATGTTCAT
>JBDTPP010000037.1:0-23767 GCA_039932615.1 Pseudoxanthomonas sp. | reverse complement strand
GCCGCAGCACCGCCAATGCGTTGTGGGGCAACGCGCCCAGCGTGCTGGTCGGCGATTTCCTGTATTCGCGCAGCTTCCAGCTGATGGTGGAGCTGGACCGCATGGAAGTCATGCGGATCCTGGCCGACACCACCAATCGCATCGCCGAAGGCGAAGTGTTGCAACTGTTGCACGTTCACAACCCCGATACCGACGAAGCCGCCTACCTGCGCGTGATTGAGCGCAAGACCGCGGTGCTGTTTGCCGCGGGCACCCAACTGGGCGCGCTTGCCTCGGGCGCGGATGCAGTCGAGCAGCAGAAGCTCTACGACTACGGCATGAACCTGGGCTACGCCTTCCAGATCGCCGACGACGTGCTGGATTACACCGCGGACGCCACCGACCTGGGCAAGAACCTCGGCGACGACCTGGCCGAGGGCAAGGCCACCCTGCCGTTGATCCACGCCATCTCGCATTCCGATGAAACCACCCGCAGGCGCCTTCGAGAGATCGTCGAGAACGGAGATGGCGACGCCATGCCGGAAGTACTGGCTGCGATCAATGCCACCGGCGGACTGGAATACAGCCGTCGGCGCGCTGTGGAATACGCGCAGGCGGCGGAAACCGCGCTCGATGGCCTGCAAGAAAACGACGCGATAGCCGCATTGCGTGGACTTGCGCAGTATTCGGTGCAACGCAAGTCCTGACTTCGATGTCCGTGGGGGTGACGTGAGTCGCGATCGCGGCTCACGTCATCCCCCCGGCAATCACCTCAGCTATTTGCCGAATATTTCCTCGAAGAAATCGCCCATCATCCGGTTGGCGCGCTTGGCCGCACGCTCGTTGTACATGCAACCGGGCGGGCTGTTGGCCGTTTCCAGTGCGAAGCAATGCACCGCGCCGCTGAAGTTGACGAACTGCCAGTCCGCGCCCGCGTCGTTCATTTCCTTCTCGAAACCGGCGATGTTCGGTGCCTGGCCCTTGTCATCTGCTCCATTGAGGATCAGCAGCGGCGCTTTCACCACGCCTTCTGCCGCGGGCAGCGTGGTATCCAGTCCACCGTGGAAAGTCACCACGCCAGCGACGTCGGCGCCACTGCGTGCCAGTTCCAGCACCGACGCGCCACCGAAGCAGTAACCGAGCGCCGCGATCTTCGTGGCGTCCAGGGGCACCTTGCCAGCGCTGCTGCGCAGCACTTCCATTGCCTTGTTCATGCGCACGCGCATGCCCGGTCGATCTGCGTAAAGCTTTTTCACCTGGGCCATTGCCTGGTCGGGATTCTTCGGCCGCACGCCTTTGCCGTACATGTCGACGACAAGGACGACGTATTGGTCGCCAGCGACCTGGCGGGCCTTGTCGAGTGAGGCAGGAGTGACTCCCAGCCAGTCGGGCACCATCAGCAAGCCGGGACGGTGCGCGGCACCTGCGTCGTCGTAGACCAGGAAACCGCTGAAAACTTGCTTGCCGACCTTCCAATCAATGGGCTTGGAAATGGGCGCGGCCAGCGCGGGCATCGCGCACGCTGCCATGAGTACCAGCCAGAACAGGGAAATCTTGCGCATCGTTCACTCCTGGTTTGGATCGGAAATGGAGTACATGGGAACTGCCGAATCAGCTTATGCATCTGGTGTTGGCGTGGCGCGAAGATCGCGATGCCGTTGGCGGCGATGCAGGCTCGCCTTGGCGACCGGCCCACCTCTACGCGCCGCTACGCGATGCCAACGCCCGGAATGGCCGAAATCAGCTCTGCATCGAAACCGCCCAGCGCTGCGAAATGGCGGCCGCGGGCTACGTAATCCTGGTAAGCCCCGAAACTTGGGGCACCGGGTGAAAGCAGCACCACACCATTGCCACCAAGCAGGCGACGGGCATGGTCGACGGCGGAGGCAAGGTCTTCAGCGGCGGCAAGCGCGAATTTTCCCTCTTTCGCCATCGGCGCCAGCAATTGGTGGATGCGTGGACCGTTGGCGCCCATGGTGATGATTGCCGCGGGTGCGGCAAGCTTCATCGCTTCGGCGAAAACCGCCCAGTCCACGCCCCTGTCGTGCCCGCCTACCAGCACCGCGACCGGCCTCGCATGGAAGCATTCCAGCGCGGCCAGGGTGGCGTGCGGCGTGGTGCTGATGGAATCGTTGACCCAGGTCATGCCATCGCGCGTGCCGAGCGTCTGCAGGCGATTGGGCAATGGGCGGAAACTTTCGGCATGCGCTGCCAGTGCCACCGCATCCAGGCCCAGCGCCTCGATCGTCGCCAGCACCGCGCACAGGTTGCCGCGATTGTGCCGGCCCGGCAATGGCGTGCGCAGTGCATCCACCACGAACTCATCGCCACGATAAACCTCATCTCCACGCAGGTGCCAGCCCTGCGCAAGATTGAACCAGCTCACTTCACTGTCCGGGAGCTGCAGGAAGGCCAAACGTGGATCGGCTGCGTTCAGGACCGCGATCCTCGGTTGCGCCTGCGTCACCAACGCCAGTTTGTCGGCGATATAGCGCGCTTCACTGCCGTGCCAGTCGAGATGCTCGGGAAACAGGTTCAGGACGACCGCCAGCTCCGGCCGCGTTTGTGCAGCCGCGATGTCCAGGGTCTGGTAGCTGGAAAGTTCGATGGCCCAGAATTCGGGTGCGGGGTCCGGGTCAAGCATTTCCAGCAGGGGCATCCCGATATTGCCGGCCAATGCCGTGCGGTGGCCACCGGCGCGCAACAGGTGCGCCAGTAGCGCGGTCGTGGTGCTCTTGCCCTTGGTCCCGGTCACACAGATCGTGTTCCGGGCAAAGCCGTCGGTATTCGCCTGCTCGTCCAACCACAGCGTGCTGCCACCCACGAAACGCGTGCCCTGCGCGATTGCGGCACGTGCGGCTTCGGAGTAAGGACTGATCCCGGGTGATTTGACCACGATGTCCTGTCGACCCAGCAATGCGGCGCCCGCTTCCAATTCAACTTGCAGGTTGGCATCGGAGAAAACCCGGGCTTCTTCCGCTTCCGCAGCATTGCAGAACAGCGTCAACGGCTGTGTGGGCAGCCTTGCGCGGATCGCATGATAGGCAGCGCGGCCTTCCCTGCCCCAGCCCCACAAGGCGACACGCCTGCCTTCAAGCTGCGAAATTCGCACGCAGCTGCTCCCACAGCGCAGGGGGTACGCGATGCTCTCCACCCAGGTTCAGCAGCGGGGCGACCCTGAGTTCGGAATCCACCAACTGCGGCTGGATCTCGCGGATGAAGCGCTCCACCAGTGCGTCCTCCTTCCATTCCGGGCGCATGGCAAGCGTGGCCATCGCTGCGCGCGATTCCTGGCCTTCGCCTACGCACTCGAACGGCTTGTGGTCCTCGAATTCAAGCAGTGCATCGAAACCACCAGATTGCGACGCATCGTCGAGCAGGTTGCGACCGAAAATCCGCACCAGCCGCGGCTTGGGCATGAATGGCGCAAGCGCCAGGAAAACGAAGTGGCACTTGGGGCAGACCCCGCACCACCGATTCACCGGACGCTCGCCGAGGATATGGAAATTGCGGTTGCAGCTGGAAAAATGCGCGTCGTAGCGATCCGACTTTGCGAATTGCCGGGCCACCGCCAGTTCACTGAGCGGACGCAGCAGGGAGTAGTACTGCAGGTCGGCGGCGACGTGTCGCTGCACATATCCGCCGAACGCCTGCTCGAATGCCCAGCCCTTCGACCATTGGTGGTTCACTTCGCCAGTGCCCGGAATGATGCTGCCATAGCTGGCCGAGCGCTCGTTCGAGAACACCACCTGGTCCACGCCCTGCAACAAGGCCGCGAGCACCAGGATGGCGGAGTTGACCGCAGTCACCGGAATGTGGCCGTTGTACGCGCCCCGCCGGTTCAATTCGAACAGCTCTGTGGCCAGCGCGCGGCCCAGGTTGAGCGTGGGCAGTTCAGTGCGCCCCGCGCAAGCGGCGATGAGCTGCGAGTTGCCGATCCAGGTCACCGTCTGGTCCACGCCTGCCGCACGCAGCGCCTCGATCGAGACCAGTGAATCCTTGCCGCCGCCGATGGCGACCAACGCGTGGTGGCGAAGACCAAGCGTGGGAGCGACGTAAGTCGCTGCCGCTTTCTCATCGGACCGCTGGCGTTCGTGACTGACGTCGCTTCCACCAGGGAAGCGAATCCTGCCATGTAGGTCAAGACCATTGCGATAGGCGAACTCACCCAGTCCATTCTCATAGACCAGCGTCAGCAGCGCAGCGGTATCGGCATCGATGTCGTATCCGTCAATGCGGATCAAGGAGGGCACCGCCGCCTTGTAGTAACTGACCCCCGCGATCAGGTGCAGCAGGCGCAAAGCCTGTTCCACCGCATGCGCGTGCGCGCCCTCAAGGACGAAAGGTGCACCCGGAATCGTCACGGTCTCGGTCATCTCCGGACCATCGTCGAACGCGTAGACCAGGCTGGCGACGCCGGTTTGCGCATCGAGGCTGCAGCGCACGAAGCGGAATGCCGCGATCAGGTCGCGCTGGAATTTCCACTCAGACATCCAATACCTCTTCTTTCGGCAACGCCCGCAGATTGTAGGCGTTGGCCATGGTGAATCCGTAGGCGCCCGCATCGGCAACGAGCACCACGTCGCCTTCGGCGGTCGCCGCCGGCAGCTTGCGGCGCTTGCCGAACACATCGCTTGATTCGCAGATCGGCCCGACCACGTCGAAGACGCCATCGGTAGCTTCGTCCAGGCGGGTCAGGTTGGTGATGTCGTGCCACGCGTCGTACAGCGCCGGGCGAATCAGCGCATTCATGCCCGCGTCCAGGCCAACACGGTGGAGACCGTCTTTTTCCACGACCTGGGTGACCGTCGTCAGCAGTACACCCGCTTCGGCGACCAGGTAACGACCTGGCTCTATGACCAGACGGTAAGCCGGGTACGCCGCCTTGATCTCGGCAAGCCCTTCGCTCCATGCATCCAGGTCGAACGGTTCATCGTCCTCGGCATATGGAATCGGCAGGCCGCCACCAATATCAATCGTCTCGATGCTGCCGATGCGTTCGGCGATGCCGCCGAGCTCGTCGCAGACCTGCTTCCAGTGCTGCGGGGTTTCGACGCCGCTGCCCAGGTGCGCGTGCAGGCCGGTCACGCGGATGCCCAGCTCGCGTGCCAGGGACACGAAGGTTTCCACCTTGGCCACCGGCAAACCGAACTTCGATTCCTTGCCACCGGTACGCACCTTCTGGTGGTGGCCTTCGCCACGGCCCAGGTCCACCCGCAGCCAAAGTTCGCGGCCACCAAAGATTTCGGGCCAGCGCTGCAGCGACTCCAGATTGTCCAGGGTAATGGTGACGCCGAGACCGCAGGCAGCCTCGTATTCCGCGCGCGGCGCGAAGCTCGGAGTGAACAGCACGCGACGCGGCGAAAGCTCGGGCACGACATGGAACACATATCGCAACTCGCCCAGGGAAACGCATTCCAGGCCAAAGCCCTCGTCCACCAGCAGGCGCAGGATTGCCGGATGCGAGTTGGCCTTGATTGCGTAGTAGCGCTGGTCGATGGCGGCGATCGCATTGAGGGCGCGCGCGCGCGCGCGCACGGTCGGCAGGTGATACGCATAACGCGGAGTACCAGCGCCAGCCATGGCGAGCAGCCTTTTGCACTCGCGGTGCCACCACGGCGTCCCGCGCTTGCGGATGCCGTGGGCGATCTCGCGCCAGCGCGGACCAAACACGCTGGTTTCCTGCACCGGCATGGCGCCGCTTTCGATCAAGGCAGTGTGCAGCACGGGCAGCAGGCCGTCGGCGTCAGCCTCGTCGATGACGAAGGTCAGGTTGAGGTCATTGGACGACTGCGAAATCATATGCACGCGTTCGCGCCCGAACGTGGCCCATACGTCCGACAGCTTGTGCAGCAGCGAGCGCATGCCGCGTCCGACCAGGGTGATCGCCGTGCACGGCGCTATCACCTTGACCCGGCATATCTCCGCGAGGTCCGCCGACAGCGCGGCCAACACGTTTGTGCTGACCAGGTTCTCGCTGGGATCCAGCGACACGGTGACGTTGGTTTCCGAAGAACCGATGAGGTCCACCGACAAACCATGCCGCTTGAAGCGCTCGAACACGTCAGCCAGAAAGCCCACTTGCTGCCACATGCCAATGCCTTCCATCGACACCAGCACGATGCCGTTTCGACGGCTGATCGCCTTGACCCCCGGCACGGTGGCCGCGTCGCCGTCGATACTGGTGCCCGGCAGCTCGGGCCGCTCGGTATCCAGGATTGCCATCGGCACGCCAGCGTCCCTGCATGGTTTGATCGAACGCGCGTGCAGCACCTTGGCCCCGGTGGTCGCGATTTCCTGCGCCTCGTGGTAATCCAGCCGGGTCAGCAATCGCGCGTCGGGCACTTCGCGCGGGTTGGCGGAAAACATGCCGGGTACGTCGGTCCAGATTTCAACCCGCTGCGCGCCGAGCAGTGCGCCGAAATAGGCGGCCGAGGTATCCGAGCCGCCACGTCCCAGTACGGTGGTGCCGCCATCTTCATGGCGTGCGATGAAACCCTGGGTCAGCACCATGCCTGCGGGTTGCGCATCGAAGGCCTGGCGCCAGCTTTCACTGGGCACGATGCCGCACGACACCGACAGGCGTTGCGCCCACGCGCTCTGGTTGGGCAGCACGCTGGCCTGCAGCCATTGGCGCGCATCGGTCCAGCCGAAATCCAGTCCCTGCGCACGCAGGTAGGCAGCACCCAGGGTGGAGGAAAGCAGCTCACCCTGGCCGAGCACCTCGGCCTGCCACGGCAAGGTTCGTTCACCAGCACGCGGGTCGGAGACCAGCGCACGCAAGGCCGCCAGACGTTCACCCAACACCCTGTCTGCATCCAGCTCCATCCCGGCGACGAATTCGCGATGCCGCTGTTCGAGCTTTTCAATGCGCGTCGAGGCATCGGCGGCGCCATCGGCAATCGCGGTCAGTTCGTTGGTCACTCCGGACAACGCTGACACCACCACCAGCACGCGCGCGTCCTGCCCCTCAACAGAATTTTCATCCGCCCTGCGTCTGGCCAGCCGGCCGATGGTGTCCCAGCGATGGCGAAGCGACACCGAAGTGCCGCCGAACTTGAGGACGATCCAGCGATCAGGCGCAGTGATGGAAGCGGGCATGGACAGGAGAGGGGGACTGCCCGACCATTCGGGCGTGAACGACTGATTCTAAACGAAGCCGCCAACCGACGAAGGCTGAAAGCCCATGACCGTGCGCCGCTACCTGCAATTGGATGTGTTCGCGGATCGTCCCGGCGCCGGCAACGCCTTGGCCGTGGTGCTGGACGCCGAAGGGCTGGACGACGTGGCGATGCAGTCGTTCGCCCGCTGGACCAATCTGGCCGAGACCATTTTCCTTCTGCCGCCCGGTCCCGCCGCCAACTACCGCGTGCGCATCTCCACCCCCAGCGAGGAACTTCCCTTCGCCGGCCACCCCAGCGTAGGTGCAGCCTGGGCGGTGCTGGAGGCAGGCATCGCCAACGCGAGGGACGGCCGGCTGGTGCAGGAATGCGCAGCCGGTAATCTGCCCGTTTCCATCGAGCAGGTGCAAGGCTGCCGTTTTGTCCGGGTGCGCACGCCTCCGGCCCGATGCATCGGGAGTGTCCCGTGCGCGACCGAGCGGCTTGACCAGGCGCTAGCCCAAGCCGATCGCGGGGCCTTGCCGCCCTCGCTATGGAACAACGGTCCGCGCTGGTGGCTGTCGGAGTTGGTTGATGAGCGGGCCGTGCGCAGCTTCCAGCCTGACTTGGCCGCGATCGCCGCACTTCCCGAAGGTGGCAATCTCGCGGTCTTCGCTGTCTGCAAGCAAGTGGATTACCAGCTTGTGCTGCGCGCGTTCACTCCTACCCACGGCATTGCCGAAGACCCGGTCACCGGCAGCGCCAATGCCTGCGTGGGTACGCTGCTGCACGCCGCGGGGCGCTTGCCCGGACAGGAGGGTCGCTTTATCGCCAGCCAAGGTCGCGAGCTCGGGCGTGATGGGCGGGTGGAAGTATGGGTGGATGCCGAGGAAGCGGTTTGGATCGGCGGGCGGGTACAGGCGGTGATCCGCGGCAGCGTCGATTGGTAAGCTGCACCTCCCCCATCAGCGATCTTGTCCATGGCTTCACGCCGTTACCAGCAACTCGATGTCTTCTCCGACCGTCCCGGCGCAGGCAATCCCCTGGCCGTGGTCCTGGATGCCGAAGGCCTGGATGACGACACCATGCAGGCCATCGCCCGCTGGACCCGATTGCCGGAGACGACTTTCGTATTCCCGGCGACAAAAGCCGAAGCCAGCTACGGCATCCGCATCTTCAGCCCCCGCCGCGAGGTCCCGTTTGCCGGCCATCCCAGCGTCGGCACGGCGCACGCGGTGCTGGAAGCGGGACTGGCCACGCCCAGCGATGGATTGCTGGTGCAGGAAGGCATCGCCGGCCTGCTGCCGCTGCGGGTAACCGGTTCCGGCTCTGCTCGCACCATCGCCGTGCGCACACCGCCAGCGAAGGTGATGGAAATCGTATCGCCGGACGACACGCGACTGCGTGATGTACTCGACCAGTTGCCCTTGGGTGCGCTGCCACCGGTGCTGATGGACGGCGGCCGTCGCTGGTGGCTGGCTGAATTGCACGATGAAACCGCATTGCGCGCCGCGACCCCGCCCTGGGAAGCGATCGGCAAACTGGCCCAATCCACCGAAAGCATGGGCCTGTGCGTGTTCGCGCGCAGCGACGATCCAGTCTATTTCCTGGCGGTACGCGCATGGGTCGGTGCACCCGCGCAATTCGAGGATGCGGCTTCGGGTGCGGCCAACGCGACCCTTGCCGCCTGGCTGGCTTCACAGGATGCACTACCCGGCCACGATGGCCGCTACCGCATCAGCCAGGGTCGCGAAGTCGGGCACGATGCGATCATTGAGCTGCTTGTAGACGAGCACGGCGAGGTCTGGTCGGGTGGCCGGGTCTGCAGCGTGGTCAGTGGACACATCGACTGGTGATTCGGTATGGCCTTGGTGGGAGCGACGCAAGTCGCGAAGCTCCCCCCCCAAACTCGCGACTTGCGTCACTCCCACAATGCTTCGTCTCCGATCAGGGGCTGGCCTCGAACACCGGCTTGCCGTCCACCCAGGTAGAAAGGATGCGCAGTTCGTCCAGTTGTCCGGCGGGCACGGTGAGGGGATCGTTTTCCAGGATCACGAAATCGGCACGCAGACCCGGGGCCAGACGACCCACCTCGGTCTCATCGAAACCAGCATAGGCCGCATCACGGGTGAAGCCGCGCAACGCTTCGGCCACCGTCAGTTTCTGGTCCGGCAGCCAACCTCCGGGAGGCTGGCCGTCGCGATCCTGGCGGGTGACGGCGGCATACAGACCCAGGCGCGGGTCGGGCGATTCAACCGGAAAATCCGAACCCAGCGCCAATCGTGCACCGCTATCCAGCATGCGCCGCCAGGCATAGGCCCCGGCAATGCGTTTTTTACCCACGCGGTCCTCGGCCCATGGCATGTCCGAGGTCGCATGGGTCGGCTGCATGGAGGCGATCACGCCCATCGGTTGCAAGCGCGGGATGTCCTGGAGCGAAACAACCTGGGCGTGCTCGATGCGCCAGCGCAAGGAATTCTCTCCGTCCAGCACGCGTTGGTAAGTATCGAGCACAATCCGGTTACCGCGATCGCCTATCGCATGCGTAGCTACTTGAACGCCGCAACCCTTGGCCTTGCGCACCGCGGCCTCGAATGCCGCCGGGTCGGTTACCAGCAAACCACGGTTGCCGGCTTCGTCGCTGTAGTCTTCCAGCAACGCCGCACCGCGACTGCCCAGCGCGCCGTCCATGTACAGCTTGACCCCGCGCATCTGCAAACGGCCGCCGGCATGGCGATACAACCCCTGCGCGCACAAATCGGCCAGCGCGCCGCTGTCGCCATCGGCGTAGGCATCCACGCGCAACGGCAAACGGCCGCTGTCGGCGAAACGCTTCAGCAATGCCAGGTCTTCGCGCGACTCACCCATGTCGTGCACGCCGGTCAAGCCATCGCGCACCGCCGTCGCCAACGCCTTGGTCAACGCCTGTTCGCGGAATGCTTCGTCTACCGCCGGCACTACCGCATTGACCAGCCCCATTGCGCCATCGACAAAGATGCCGGTAGGCGCGTCGCCCGCCCGCACGATGCGCCCGCCTTCTGGCTGCCAATCTCCTGCCAACGGCCTGGCCGTTGTTGCCGCCACAGCGCGGAGCGCCGCCGAGTTGGCCCAGGCAGCATGGCCGTCGACGCGATCCAGCCATACCGGACGATCCGGAAAAGCGGCATCCAGGTCAGCGGCCGTGGGGAAGACTTTCCCGGGCCAGTCGTTCTGGTCCCATCCCCCTCCCAGCATCCACGCGCCGGCAGGTAACTGATGCTCGTATTCGCGCAGCCGGGCAATGACCTCCGCCTTGTCGCGTGCGCCGACCAGGTCGACGCGCATCAACGCATAGCCCAGGCCCATCACGTGCCCGTGTGCGTCGATCAGACCCGGAATCACCGTCTTGCCGGCCGCATCGATGCGTGTGGCCTGCGGGTAGCGCGCCAGTAATTCCTGCGCGCTTCCCACCGCCAGCACGCGTCCGTCTTCAGCCCAGGCCAGGGCCTCGGCCACGGGCTGTTGCGGGTCGGAAGTGTGTATCCGCGCCGCGGTCACCAGCTGCACTTGCGCTGCCAACGCGACACTGCTGAAACAAAGTCCTGCGATCAAAGCCAGACGACGCATGTGCAATACCCCTTGGAGAACGCGATACGCGACTATGCCTCTCACTGATCACACAGACAAGCCGCGTGCCGTTGAGCCATTGAATGCCGGCGCTACGCAGGTTGGTCCACGACTTGACCGTCAGTCCGGTCGAGAACGCGCCGTTCCTGCACGCCTCACTCTTTCCCTGCAATTCGATCACACAAGTAAAACAGGGGCCGTCTTCCGGCCCCTGCTTGCTTGCCCAGCACAGCCCGCGTTATTCAGCCTGCACATCCACTCTTACCCGGATCCGATCGCCGGGATGGTAGTTGGTGCGTGTGTGATAGGTCCGATTGGCGTATTCGTAGGTCACGTCGTACCCCGACATCCGCTCTTCGTTGTTGTAACCGCCGCCGTTGTAGTCGCCATCGCGACTGGCCACCGGGACGGGATCGCAGACCCGCACGGTACCGCGCCGTTCCATCTGGCGATTACGCTGTGAATTGTCATAGATCGAACGCCCGGCCATGCCACCGACCATCGAACCAACTGCGGTGCCGACATACTGGCCGCTGCCATTGCCGATCTTGCTGCCCAGCACCGCGCCGGCGATGCCGCCGATCACTGTGGCTACGGTGCGATTGGCTTCATTACCGCGGTTGTCGCGGTAACCGTCGTTGCTGCCGTAATAGCCATCGCGATCCTGGTAGCGGTCGTCTCGATACGGGTCATTGCGGTCCCGGTAGCCGTCGTTAACTGTGTAAACGTCATCGGCTCGACGGTAGTAGCACTGCGGCGGATTGGGAGTTGAGCCATTGCGATAATCCGACCCGATCACCGGATCGACCCGCAACACCCGTGCGTAATCGTAGGTCGCGCCCTGGCTGGAACCGTAGTTGCCATCCTGCTCCCCGGAGTAGTAGCCGGAGGATTGCGCGGCGGCCGTACCGGCGAAGGCGAGGCCTGCAACGAACAAGGTAGCGGAAAGACGTTTCATTTTATGGCTCCGGGCGCCCGAGTGGCGCAGGCATGGTCGATTCACGGTGGTTAAACAAGTCTGAACTCAGCTCGCATGCGTGAGCCGGTTTAACCATGCGACAGCTTGCCGGGCGATCCTGGGCGCTTCGCGTCCGAGCAAAGGCCCGACATGGGTGGGTGCAAGCGTTTCCAGTCGATCGCACTGCCATTCCCCTGCCATCGCAAAGATTATTTCCCGAGGGACGTCCTGGTCACGCGCCGATGCGATGAGCAGCGCAGGACAGGCAGGTTTTTCCACCTCGATTCCGGCCTCGGCTTCGCGTAGCACTGCGACGGATTCATCACGCCAACGGCGGAAGGCGAAAACCGCACTGGCCTCCTCCGCATCGCCCAAGGCATCGCGGGTGGAGGCCAGGCGCGCATTGCGCTGCCAAGGCACTACCTCACCGCTCCAGTCGCGACGCGGCAGTTGCCGGTGCCAAGGCGCTGGCGGAATGGGGTTCACCAGTATCAACGCATCGGCCTGCTCAGCGCACAGCGCCGCCAGCAAGCCGCCCAGGCTGGCGGCGATCAGAATCCGCGGACGCGGCAACGCCAGTAACGCGTCGTGCACCTGGATTCGATAATCCTGCAGCGTGGTCGCAACAAGTCCCGATACGACTGGCTGCAGTTCCAGCGCGTGCACTGCAATGGCGTGCGCCTCGAGCACGCCACGCCACAGATTCCATTCCCAGGCTCCGCCGCCAGCGCCGTGAATCAGCAGCGCGTTGGACAAGCTCAACCCGGATTACCCAGCCAGCGTAGCTTCCAGGGTCACGGGTACGGCCAGCGCGCGCGAGATCACGCAACCGGCCTTGGCCGCGTGCGCGATGCTGTCGAACTTCGCCGCATCGATACCCGGCACCTTGGCGGTGACCACCAGCTTTACTCCGGTGATGGTCGGCCCCGGATCCATGCCCGGCTCCATCGAAACTTCGGCACGGGTCTGGATGCTGTCCGGGGTGAAACCTTCCTTGCCCAACACCGCCGACAGCGCCATGCTGAAGCAGCCCGCGTGCGCGGCGGCCAGCAATTCCTCTGGATTTGTGCCTTTTTCGTCGCCGAAGCGGGTCTTGAAGGAAAAATTCTGCGCCGCAAACAAGCCGCTCTGTGGCGTGCTCATATTGCCCTTGCCGGACTGCAGGTCGCCATTCCATACCGCATCGGCGAATCGTTTCAGTGCCATGTCTTTATCCTCAGGGGTGGGGAAATGCAGCTTACACCCGGGCATGTTCACGGCCTGTACCGCAGTGCGGCTTGACCGTTCCACGGCCGGCCGCAATGCTGGCCGCCCGCCATGACCGCCCGCCGGGCTCCACGCTCGCCCTCGGTCTGGGATGCTCGGCCCGGACAGCCATGACGGCCCTCTACTCCATCACCTGGGAGGAACGGCCTCATGCCTTATTCGACAGAATCGTATTCGACCGAACAGATCCGCAACGTGGCCCTCGCAGGCCACCCCGGCGCCGGCAAAACAACCTTGTTCGAAGCCCTGCTGCATGCCGGCGGCGCTGTGCAGACCGCAGGAAGCATTGAACGCGGCAGCACCGTTTCCGATTTCGACCCGATCGAAAAGGATCGTGGACATTCCATAGACTCCGCAATCGCCAGCATCGACCACGCCCCGTCCGGGCAAGCCACCATCCACATCAACCTGATCGACACGCCGGGCTATCCGGATTTCCGCGGCCCCACCTTGTCCGCGCTGGCGGCAGTGGAGACGCTGGCGATCGTGGTCGATGCCGACACCGGCATCAGCCATGGCACACGCCGGATGATGGAGCACGCCAAGGCGCGCAACCTGTGCCGGGTGATCGTGGTCAACAAGATCGATCATCCGGGTGCCAAACTCGGCGCGCTGCTCGACAACCTTCGCGAAACCTTCGGCGCGGAAGTACTGCCGCTCAACCTGCCAGCCGAAGGCGGCAAGCGCGTGGTCGATTGTTTCTGGCATTCCACCGGCATCAGCAACCTGGGCCCGGTCGCCGACTGGCACCAGAAGATCATCGACCAGGTGGTCGAGATCAACGAGGCGGTGATGGACCGTTATCTCGATCTCGGCGAATCCGGCCTGCAAGGTCAGGAACTGCACGATGCTTTCGAGCAGTGCCTGCGCGAAGGCCACCTGGTGCCGGTGTGCTTCGTCTCAGCGCGCAGCGGCGCAGGCGTGCGCGAGCTGCTGGAGGTGGCCGAACGACTGTTCCCGCATCCGGGCGAAGCCAATCCACCGCCGTTCGCGAAAGGCAGCGGCGACGATGCCGTCCCCATCGTGGCCAGACCCGATCCGGATGCGCACGTCATCGCCGACGTGTTCAAGATCATCAATGATCCCTTCGTCGGCAAACTCGGCATCTTCCGCGTCTACCAGGGCACGGTCAGGAAGGACACCCAGTTGTTCGTCGACGACGGCAAGAAACCGTTCAAGGTCGCGCACCTGTTCAAGCTCAAGGGCAAGGACCATGTCGAGATCACGCAGGCGATCCCGGGCGACATCGCTGCCGTGGCCAAGATCGACGAGTTGCATTTCGACGCAGTGCTGCACGACAACCATGACCAGGACCAGATCCACCTCGCCCCGCTGGCCTTCCCCAAGCCGATGTTCGGCCTGGCCATCGACGCAGTGCGCAAGGGCCAGGAGCAGAAGCTGGCAACCGCCCTGCACCGCCTGGCCGAGGAAGACCCCTGCTTCCATGTGGAACATGAGGCGGAAACCAACGAGACCGTGATCCGCGGCCTGTCCGACCTGCACCTACGCATCAACCTGGACCGCTTGCGCGACAAGCATGGCGTGGACGTGACCTCGCGCCCGCCGCGCATCGCCTACCGCGAGACCATCGGCGCACCGGCCGAAGGCCATCACCGGCACAAGAAGCAGACCGGTGGCGCGGGCCAGTTCGGCGAGGTGTTCCTGCGCATCGAACCCTTGCCGCGCGGTGGCGGCTTCGAGTTCGTCGATGCGGTCAAGGGCGGGACCATTCCCGGCCAGTTCCTGCCTGCGGTGGAAAAAGGCGTGCGCCAGGTGCTGCACGGCGGTGCACTGGCCGGTTATCCGATCCAGGACGTGCGCGTGACTGTGTACGAAGGCAAGCACCATGCGGTGGACAGCAAGGAAATAGCCTTCGTTTCCGCCGGCAAGAAAGCCTTTCTGGATGCCATGGGCAAGGCCCGGCCGCAGGTGCTCGAACCCATCGTGGACCTGGAGGTCAGTGCTCCGGAGGCACAGGTGGGCGACATCACCGGCGGCCTGTCGTCGAAGCGCGCGCGCATCAGCGGCACCGATGCGGCGCGTGGCGAAGTGGTGGTCAAGGCGCAGGTGCCGCTGTCGGAGCTGGAAGGTTATGCGGCGGAGTTGAAGTCGGTGACCGCCGGCAAGGGCCGCTACCGGCTGGATTTCAGCCATTACGAGCCGGTGCCGGGGAATGTGCAGCAGCGCCTGGTGGAGGCTTACAAGCCCAGACATGAGGAGGACTGACTACAGCATGCTGCATCCGCACAGAAGGTATCCACGGATGCAAAACGCACTCCTGTTCCAGGCCGGTTATCAGCTGATCGAAAAAAAAATACGGCGGAAACACCTATTTCCCTGCATTTGGTATTGGCGTAGCCGGGTAATTGCCCTACATTGCGCATGCCGACGCGGTCGGCCCGATTACCCACCATTGACTGTAAAACAGGACATTTATGGCAACGAGCAAGAAAAAAGCTGCGCCCAAGAAGGCCGCCCCGAAGAAAGTCGCCGCCAAGCCGGTAGCACCCAAGCCGATCAAGGAAGCGCTGAGCAAGTCCGGCCTGGTCGCCCACATCGCCGAAGCCACTGCCTTGGCGGCCAAGGACGTCCGTGCGGTTCTGGCCTCGCTGGAGAGCGCCGTGCACGCCTCCGTCAGCAAGAAGGGCGCAGGCTCCTTCACCCTGCCTGGCCTGCTGAAGATCAGCGCCGTCAGCGTGCCGGCCAAGGCCAAGCGCAAGGGCATCAACCCGTTCACCAAGGAAGAGCAGTGGTTTGCTGCGAAGCCCGCGTCGGTGAAGGTCAAGGTCCGTCCGCTGAAGAAGCTGAAGGACGCCGCCGCCTGATCGCGACGCGTCATGCAATACCTGCTCGGGACGGCAATGCCGTCCCGAGTCGTTTTTTGAGTCAAAAACCCGCGCAATTCAAGTGCTTGAGCAGGTCGGCGGCGCCTGCGCACCGAGAACTTCTGGAACAGTCCATCGCGGATGCAGGGCTCGTTGCCCCGTGATTGCGGACCTATGTTGTCTGCACCCCGCATTGCCGAAGTCCGTCGCCATGGCCAACAATTCCCACCGTTACCGCATCACCGTCACCCCCGTCGAAAACGATGGCCTGCCCTGCCAGGATCGCTGCACGATCGAGTTCGAGCACACCTGCCATGACGACTGGATGCGCATCCTCGAAGCGATGCAACGCCAGCGTGGTTTCAGCGGCGACGAACGCGCCGCCCTGACCGTCGGTACCAAGCTGCTCAGCGGCCTGATGCTTGCGCACCGCAAGGATGCCGACGATCTTTTCGCACCGTTGCGCCCACACATGGGTGAGTTCATCAGGGAGCTGAAGCAGCGCAACAGCGTCGCTTGATCCAGCCCGGCTGGACTATGCTTGCCGCTCACCCTTGGACGCGGGCCGGTTCTTCGCACCGGACCTCGTATCGGAGCCCTGATGAAAGCACTGGTTGCCGCCGAAGCCATCGAATTACGCCAACTCCCCAACATCGGTCCGGCGATGGCCGGGGATTTCAAGGCGCTGGGCATCGCCCGACCCGCGCAACTGGCCGGCAAGGATCCCTACGCCCTATACCAGCGACTGTGTGAAATCACCGGAACGCGACACGATCCGTGCGTGCTGGACACGTTCATCAGCGCGGTGCGTTTCATGGAAGGCGAGCCGCCCCATCCTTGGTGGCATTACACCGCCGAGCGGAAAAGCCGTTATCCCGGGGTATAAACTGGCGGCCATGGGACTTGGACTGGGGATGGCAATGCGCGGAATGGTGCTGGTGTCGATGGCGTTGCTGATCGGCGGGTGCTCCTGCAGTCGCCAGCCTGATCCGGAGCTCGCGCCGCAGGCGATAACGCCAGCGCCGCCGGCAATCCCGACCAGAACGGTCGATTCCGTTCCTGCATCGGCCGGGACGCAAGCCGTGGAAATCCAGGCACGGGCCATGTCCGAAGCCGTCTCCACGCTGCACGCTTACCTGGCCGTCGTCGCCGGCAAGGACTGGGACAAGGCCAACGCCTACTGGTCGGGCGGGAAGCCGCCGCCGCGCGAGGACGACTATGCCGTACGCGGCATCGAAGACCTGCGTTCCATGCGCATCAACAACGAACCACCCAAGCCACTGGATGATGAATCCCCATCGAAATACATTGAAATACCGGTGTCCCTGCGGATCCGCAAGGACACCGGCGTCTACGAGATAAACGGCTGGTATCGCCTGCAACGCAAGGCGATGGACGATGGCTGGGAAATCGCATCCGCGTCATTGCAGCCTTCGATGGGTTGAGGCTGCATTCACCGCCGCAGGTTATGGTGCGGCTTCGTTCCCGGAGCCGATCGATGCGCGTACGCACCTTGCCAGTTGTCCTTGTCCTGTTCGCCAGCGTGCTGTTCGCAAGCGTGATGATTTCCGGCTGCACGACGCTTGATGCCGTGTCCAGCTGGCTCGGCAACCGCGTTGCGTTCACCGCGCCGCAACTGCAGCGCCACCTGGACAACAGCTTTCCGCGCGAATTCGACAAGCTGGGCGGGCTGGTGTCGGCCACGCTCAGCCATCCGCGCCTGAGCATTCCCGCGGGTGGCAGCCGCCTGCGCCTGGACTTCGACATCAAGGTCAATGCACTGGGCGCGCGCGATGTCACCAGCGGCCATTTCGCCCTGGCCAGCGGGCTGCGCTACAACCCGGCCACCCAGGGCCTGCACCTGCAGGACCCGGAGCTGCTGAGCATCGACATGCCCAATGCGGGCACGCTGCTCAAGGGCGGCACCCGCGAGCTGATCAATGCGGTGCTGGTGGAGTACGCCAATGAGGAGCCCGTTTACCGCCTCGACGCCGACCTGCTGCGCAAGCTGCCCCCAGGCAAGCGCATTGCCTCCACCGATATCGAAAACGGCCTGGTGGTCGTACATCTGGACCGATAAGCACATGACCCCTTCCCTCCAACGTCTTTTCAAGGTCGCCTGCCTGGTGATGGTACTGGCCAGCGCTTCCGTACGCGCCGCCGATCCGCAGGACAATGAATTGAGCGTCGATGCGCCGCGTATCCAGCAATACCTGGAAGGCGAATTTCCGCGCAACTACGAAGCCCTGGGCGGTTTATTCACCCTGTCCGCACGCGATCCCGAGCTGACTATTCCTGCCACCGGTCAACGCCTGCAAATGGCTTTCTCTGCCAGCGCTTCGTCCGCCGGCGGCAGCGACACTCCCGTGGGGCGCATCTACATGAGCAGCGGCTTGCGCTACGACCCGCGGGACAGTGCGCTGTACCTGGACCAGCCGACGCTGGACGAGGTGCAACCCGCTTCCCCCGGTCATCGCGTCGATGAACAGACGCGCATGCTGCTCAACCTGTGGTTGACCGACTACGCCAGGAAGGAGCCGTTGTACAAGCTAGATCCCGCGCTCGTCGCCACTCTCGGCGGAGTGCAGGTTGAATCCACCCGCATCGAGAACGGACGCATCGTGGTCCGTTTCAACCAGCCCATCACTTTGCCGGCACTCGGCGATGCGAAGGACTGAAATCTTCGGGCTGGCGGTAGCGCTTTGCGCATGCCTGTCGGCGTGCGCCGACCGCGCTGCGCCGATTGCAGCCACACCTGTGGGCCAGCAGGCCGTTGCTGACATTGCTGCGGTGGCACCGGCGACGGCGACTTCCGCGCAGGAAGCGACCACCCAAGCGGAGCCAGCAGGCAGTGACGAAGCCTCGCCTGCGACGGCCGCGCGGGTCATCATCGACTATTACGCCGCGATCAATGCACGCGACTACGCACGGGCTTACGCGCTGTGGAGCGACAAAGGAGCAGCCAGCGGACAGAGCTTCGAACATTTCAGCGGCGGCTACGCCAATACCCGGTCGGTGAAGGCCAGCGTCGGCGAACCCTTCGACGAGGAAGGCGCAGCCGGTTCGCGCTATATCCAGGTTCCGGTTGAACTCAAGGCACTCCAGCAGGATGGAAGCGAACGCAATTATCGTGGCCGCTTCACCTTGCGCGCGGTGATGGCGGACGGCGCCAGCAAGGAACAGCGGCGCTGGCACCTGGCTTCTGCGGAGATGGCGCGACTCCCCAACTGAATCCACACAACCGCCGTGTTGCGATCGGAAAACCACATGCACAACAACTCCAGGGTGACCAGAACTCTAGTTTGCCTGGCCTTGGCCCTGCTATGCAGCTGCCGTCCTGTCAACGAGCAGGACGCGGCGACCGGCGCGAAGTTGCCTGCGACGAGCGCGACCCCTGCCAAGGCTCCCGAGGCGCCGGCTGTGGAAGCACCAGCACCTGCCCCGGTTAGGACAACGTGGATCCTTCCTGGCGACTTCTCTGCCGACACGACCCTGCGGGATCTGCAGCAACGCTTTGGCGCCAGCAACGTAGCAGTCCAGGAAATTCCCGGCGCCGAAGGCGAGAGTTCCCGCGGCGTCGTGCTGTTTCCCGATGATCCAGGCCGACGCGCCACCGTCTATTTCCAGGATCCACAGAACCTGCTTGGCCTGGCCATGGTGAGCATCGACGAAGACCACTCGCAATGGAAACTGGTTTCAGGGATTGGCATCGGCATCCCACTTTCCGAACTACGCCGGATCAACGGCAAGCCATTCACTTTCAGCGGCTTCGATTGGGACTATGGCGGCACCATCATCGACTGGCAGCGTGGCAAGCTTGCCCCCGCAAACGACGAAGCAGTGTCCGCGCGGGTCCAGTTGCGGATGCCGCAAGGCGACGTGGGCGACAGGGCCTATCCGCAGGGCGACTCGCGGTTTTTCTCGGACGATCCGCGCTGGAAGGATCTGGGCATCACCGTCGGTGGCTTCAGTGTGAGCTTCCCAGGTGAAGACGACCTCTGATAGCTGACCGCCGCATTGCTTCAGAGCTCGAATCGGTACGACAGCTTCACCAGCAGCTGTTCGTCGTCACGCAGATCGAAACTGTCACCCAGAAGCTGACCGGTGCCTTCCGAGAAATTGCCTTCGTTGTATCCGCCGCGGCCATACACAACGTACAGGTAGGATAGCGGCGCAAGTTCGTAACGGTAGCGGATCTGGAAGCCGAGGTTGGCCACGCTGAAGTCCTCGACCTGCACGGGACTGACCGTGGAGTTGCCACCCGAATCGACGATATAGGTCTGACGCAGGTTCGCATCCAGCCCGATCGCCTGCAGCTTGATCCGCAGTTCCTGCTTGCTGCTGACGGCCCAGTCGAGTCCGGCGTTGAAATGCACTTCGCGCGCATCGAAGCTGCCAAGCAGGTTCTGCCCGCTATTCCACACCAGCCAGTCCGGCGTGTGGTCCGCGTAGATGCCGGCTGCGAGGCTGAAGGAATCACTGATGAAGTACGTGGGTGTGTACTGGATGCTGTAACCGACCTTGGAGTTACCCGCCAACCCACCGCTGTACAACGCCAATTGCACGTCGTGACTCCAGTCGCCCTTGCGTGGCCGCTCGTACTCGAACACCGCATTGAAGTTGCCGGGTCGTTTCACCGAGCCATGGCCGCGGGTCAGCAGGTCAGCAACCCCAGCACTGTTGACATTGATCTGCGTGTATTCATGACTTCCGTTGCGCAACCGGCCGTCGCGGCTCATGCGGAACTGGTCGTTGAGTTTTTCGCCATGGTCGTTGTAGTTGCTGGTGGCCCGCCAACGCCACTCCTTGGATGAATAGCGCGAAGCCTGCGGCTGGTTGGCGAAGCGCTTGCGTACCTCCCAGTGCAGATAATTGGTGCTGTTGCGCGACAGGTAGCCGGCATCGTTGATCTGCAGGTCGTTGCCGAAGTGCATGGCAATCCACTGCTGACGCCAGCCGTGATCCATTTCGTAATCGGCCCAGAGCGTGCCACCCAGGTCGCGCGTGGTTTCGCCCGACTCCTCGATCTGGCTGCCGAACACACGGGTCTGTATGTTCCAACGCGGGTTAGGCCGCCAGTTGTGGTCCACGCCCAGCACGGTTGCTTCGCGGTCGAAAAAGGGGCGGTCCACCCGGGTCAGCATCACGCCCAGGTTCTGCGTGTCGAAATCACGGACCAGGCGCAACGCATGGAACGAGCGCCCCGCTTCGCCCGCTTCGTCGGCGGCGAACACGCCGTACTTGGCCTGTCCCAGGCTGCCATTGACCTTGACCGCGGCGGTGATGTCGCCTGCGCCGTTGCCGTCATCGGCCGGTCCGCCGACTCGACGCGTATACAGCAGCTGGCTGAAGTCGGAAGGCGTGGTGTACTGGAACAGTCCCTGGTTTTCGGTGAAGAACGGCCGCTTGTCGCTGATGAAAGTCTCGGTGGTACCGAAGTTGACCACCAGGTCGTCGCTTTCGACCTGGCCGAAATCCGGGTTGACCGTCGCGGTCATCTGGAACTGGCCGTTCGGCTTCCAGAAGATGTCGGCGCCGCCGTCGAAGTCGCTGCCGCCATGCACGTTGTCGTACAGCCCCGAAACATAGGGGGTAACGGTCAGCAGCGACTGGCTGTATTGCGCTATTTCCACCGCGGCGAAATCGGAAAGGAAGCGCGGGCGCTCGAAACTGGCGGCCGGCCAGGCCGAGCGCTCGCCCGTTGAGCCGATTACGCGGTCCAGGTTGATCTTGATCGTGCGCCGCTCACCTTGCGCCTTGCGCATGGGCGCGATGTACCAGGGAATCAACAATTCCGCCGACCAGCCATCGGCATCTTCGCTGACTGCATGCTTCCAGTTTCCGTCCCAGTCGTTGTTGAAGCTGTTCTCGTTGCTGATCACCGCATCGGCGATGCCGTCGGTCGAGGACACGGTGAAGTTGTAGCCGGTGCGACCGTCGCCGTCGAAATCGACATTCAGGTTGACCCGATCCACCTGTGCGTCGAAGTCGCGCTGCACGCGCTGGCGGGTACGCGGGATGCTGGCCGGCTGGGTCATGCGGAAACCGACCGCCAAGCCCTCGGGCGTGGCCAGGATCCAGGCCTCGGTGGGCTGCGATCCGGGCAGGCGGGTCAGCGGCTGGGTCATGCGGAAATCATCGATGTGCTGCGCCCCGGCCCACTCCTGCGGATCGATCCGTCCGTCGATTTCCATGGCCATGGCCGGCATCACCCATAACGACAGCCAGATTCCAAACAATTTGCGCATCGATTGCTCCTTTCGATGCGCAGGATAAAGGAGAGGCCACCCGGGCGGCCCCTCCCGTTGGTCATTGCAACCCTTTCCCCGTCGCCTGCATCCGCAGGAACAGAGTCAGGCGGTAGCGTCGTGGGTGACGAAGGCGTTCTCGCCTTTGGGCAGTTCCAGCCATTCCGGATGCGCCAGGGCGCGGCCTATATCGGCAAGCCCCGACTGCCAATGCTCGCGCATGGCCACGCGGCCGAACTGGTAATCCTTGAAATGACCGAAGCGCGCACGGTCGCGGTAGATCAGGTGGATCAGGCTGTAGCGCCGGTTGCAGGCCAGTTGCTCGGCGCGTTGACACCACGGGTTGGTCTTGCGCACGCTGTCCGGGATCTCTTCCAGCAGTTCGCGCAGCAGCCGTCGGTAATGCTGGCCGACGCGCTGCATGTCGGTGATGGTGCGGGTGCGGCTGGAGTACTGGATTTCCTTTTCGCGCTCGGCCACGTCCATCAGGTTATGCGGCAAGTCGCCCTGCGCATTCCACAGGTCCACCTGGAAGACCAGCGCATCCTGCCGGGGCTGGGCATCGAACAACTGCGACAGCGGCGTGTTCGACACCAGTCCACCGTCCCAGAAATAGCGTCCGTCGATTTCCACCGCCGGGAATGCCGGTGGCAGCGCCCCCGAGGCGAGGATATGACGCGCATCCAGGCGCATGTGCGCGTTGTCGAAATATTCCAGGTTGCCGCTGGCCACGTCCACCGCGCCGACCGAGACACGGATGCCGCCGTCATTCAGCCGATCGAAATCGACCATGCGCTCCAGCGTTTCGATCATGGGTTGGGTGGTGTAGAAACTGGCGCGGGTCGGGCCTGAAGCAGTGAACGCATCTTCGCCAAACCAGCTGCGCGGCTGGTAAAAGCCCCGCTGGCCTTCGACCATCGCCCGCCACGCTTCCCAGGCATCGAGCCAGCCGCGTGCGTTTTCATCGATATTGGAAAAATGCGCTTCCTGCCCCAGCGTCGTTGCCGGAAACAAATAGGGCTGGGAAATGGTTTCCCAGAATTCACGCAACGCGTCCATGCGCCGCTCCGGCGGATTGCCTGCGATCAGCGCGGTGTTGAACGCGCCGATGGAAATGCCGGCGATCCAGTTCGGCACGATGCCGGTTTCATGCAGGCCCTGGTAGACGCCGACCTGGTAAGCGCCGAGTGCGCCGCCGCCCTGCAGGACCAGGGCCACGTTTTCCGGCAACTTCGATGCCGGCGTGCTTTTCCTGCGCGGCGCGGCGGGCCCGGATTTGATCTTGCCGGCGTGCTTGGTGACCATGTGGCGGCTACTGCATGTACCAGCCGTGGCTGACCACCACACTCTGCCCGGTCAACGCATTGCTGGGGAATTCGCACAGGAACTTCACCGTCTGCGCCACGTCTTCCACCGTGGTGAAGATGCCGTCCACGGTCTGGCCGAGCATTACTTTCTTGACCACTTCTTCCTCGCTGATGCCCAAGGTCTGGGCCTGCTCCGGAATCTGCTTTTCCACCAGCGGCGTGCGCACGAAACCGGGGCATACGACATTCGCACGCACCCCGTGCTTGCCGCCTTCCTTGGCCAGCACGCGGGCCAGACCGAGCAGGCCATGCTTGGCGGTGACGTACGCCGATTTCAACGGCGAGGCTTCGTGCGAATGCACCGACCCCATGTAGATCACCACGCCACCACGATCATTCTTGTACATATGCGGCAGGACGGCTTTGGTGGTCAGGAAGGCGCCGTCCAGGTGGATGGCCAGCATCTTCTTCCAGTCGG
>JBDTPP010000036.1:0-24159 GCA_039932615.1 Pseudoxanthomonas sp. | reverse complement strand
GCCGCCGGGAGGTGGCACGACGACGAGCCCGCCGGATACGACGACCACGCCGATCCTGGGCGTGGCGAGCTTGACCCTGGACAAGGCTGCGGTGGTAGCGGACTCCAACGGCAATACGGTGCTGGCCGATGCCGGTGACGTGATCACGTATAGCTTCGTGGTCACGAACACTGGCACGGTCACCCTGGCGCCGGTGGTGGTGAGCGATCCCCTGCTGCCGAACCTGGCGTGCACGATCGCCACGCTGGCGCCAGGCGCCACGGACAGCTGCGCAGCCACGGGCAACACGTACACGATCACGACGGCCGATGCGGCGGCGGGTTCGCGTGCGAACACGGCTACGGCTACGGGCGACGCCCCGGGCACGGTTCCCGATCCGACCGGCAGCGACACGGTGACCACGCCGGTGGCGGCCACGCCGATCGATGCGGTCGACGACACGTTCCCATCGATCAACGGTGCGACCGGTGGCAGCACCGCCAGCGTGCTGGCCAACGACACGCTCAATGGCGTGGCGGTGACGCGCACGACGGTGACGCTGACCCCGGGCACGAGTCCGAACCCCGGACTGAGCATGAATCCGGATGGCACCATCACCATCGCCCCGGGCACCCCCGCCGGTACCTATCAGTATCCGTACACGATCTGCGAAGTACTCAACCCGAGCAACTGCGATACCGCGATCGCCACGGTGATCGTGGGTGCCGCGGTGATCGATGCGGTGGACGACACCTTCCCGTCTGTCAACGGCGAGAACGGCGGCACTACGGCGTCGGTACTGGGCAACGACACGCTCGGTGGCGTGCCAGTGACCCCGACCACAGTGACATTGACCCCGGGCGTTCCGCCGAACCTTGGCCTGACCATGAACCCGGACGGCACCATCACCATCGCCCCGGGCACGACGGCGGGCACGTACACCTATCCGTACACGATCTGCGAGGTACTCAACCCGGGCAACTGCGATACGGCCACGGCTACGGTCGTCGTGCTCTCCGATTTCGCCCTGCGTGTACTCAAGACGGTGGGCGTGCGCGAAGTGAAGATCGGCGATCTGGTGCGCTACACCATCACGGTAGAAAACGTGGGTACCAGCAACCTGGTCAACGGCAGTGTCCTCGATACCCCGGCGGCAGGCTTCAGCTACGTCGAAGGCTCGCTGTCGGTTATCGATGGCGACAACATGGCCACGGCCACCGGCCAGAGCCCGATCCGCTTCGATGGACTGGATATCGTGTCCGGCGATACCGCGACCCTGGTCTACGCGATGCGCGTGGGTGCAGGCGTGCGTCCCGGCGTGCAGGTCAACGAAGCCTTGGCAACAACCCAGGGCGGCCAGTCGATTTCCAACGTCAGCCGCGCGGAGGTCAACCTGGTAGCGGACGCGCTGGTCGACGACAGCCTGCTGATCGGTACGGTCTTCGACGATCGCGACGGTGACGGCTGGCAGGACAGCGCGGCTCTCGGCGGCGTGCACGTGCAAGGCGGTTTCGCACCGGCCGCGTATGTACCCAACTCGACCACGGTGGATCGGGGTGCGGGCGCGCAGCCCGAAGCGGACGCCAGTTCGCCAATGCTCCATGGCATCGAGGTGGGTGCGATCACTGCGCGCCAGTCGAGTGCCGATCCGGTGGCCAACCACCGCGTGGTGATCCGCCAGCGCCTGAGCGCGCTGTCGTTCACCGACGACTTCGTACTGAGCAGCAGGCAGGGCGTCAGCGTGCGCATGGATGCGGCCGGCAACACCCGCGTCGAGAAGAGCGGTGATGCGGCCAAGGGCCTCAACGGCGCCGAACCGACGGTCGAACGCCGGGTCGCGCAGGGTGAGGGCGGATACGTGGTGGATTACGTGATCAGCAACCTCGGCATCAATGAACGCGGCATCCCCGGCGTGCGCATCGCGTCGGTGGAAGGCCTGCTGATAGAGACCGACCAGTTTGGCCGCTACCACCTGGAAGGCATCGCCGGTGGCGATACCGGCCGCGGCCGCAACTTCATCCTCAAAGTCGATCCGTCGACGCTGCCACCGGGCACGGTGTTCACCACCGACAACCCGCTGGTCCGTCGCATCACCCCCGGCGTGCCGGTGCGCTTCGACTTCGGCGTCAAGCTGCCGGTCGAGGAGATACAGGGCGGCGAACAGCAGGTCGAGTTGGAACTGGGCGAAGTGGTCTTCGCCCCGGGCAGCGCCGGACTGCGCGAGCAATATCTGCCGGTGATCGACCGGATCGCCGCGAAGGTAACGGAATACCGCGGAGGCGAGGTGGTGATCAGCGCCAATGGCGACAGCGAAGCGCTCGCTTTCGAGCGGGCCGCGGCGGTGAAAACCGCGCTGCTGGAAAAAGTGCCGGCCGACATCGCCAGGGCGCTGACGATCAGCGTTCGAGCCGAAGCCGACGATCCGTCGTCGATGGTGGTGGGCATTGCCGAAGGCGGTCCGCTGTTGGGCACGGTGCTGTTCGATACCGATCGGTCGGTGGTCAAGCCACAGTTCCTGCCGTTGCTGGACAAGGTCGCCGGCTACCTGAGTGAAAAGGGCGGCGGTTCCGTCGCCATCGTCGGCCATGCGGATCCGCGTGCCTCGGATGCCTACAACATCGCGTTGGGCATGCGCCGCGCGAAGGCGGTGTACGAAGTGCTCGCGGCGAAACTGAGTCCCGAGGTCCGCGCCATGGTGCGCGTGGAATCCAGCAACGATCCGGCAGCCCCTGCCGGCAGCAAGTAAGGGGCCCTGGATCATGAAGATGAAGATGAAGCTGCTCGACTACACCCTGATCTGCCTGCTCGCAGGCATGAGTCCGCAGGCTTTCGCCCAGGAAGGCGGGGCGAAAGCCGCATCCGGCACCGACGCTTCCGCGCCGACGACGCAAATGGATTGCACCGAAGAGGGTTGTGATTCTTCCGAAGGATTGCTGTTCCGCTTGCGGACGCGCGGCGAACACAAACCCGCGGTGGACGCAGGCGCGAACGCCACTTCCGAAGCGCTGCAGCCTGACCGTCGCGTCACCGTGGCCGTCGAGCAACCCGGCAAGGCCGTGGCCAAGGGCAAGTTCTCGGTGCAGCTTGCCAATGGCGGAGTGATCTGGGCGACCGAGGATCCCACACTTGGCCAGGCGGAGCTGACGGTTTCCGCGCCCAGCATCGTGCCTTTCGACGGCAACGTAGTTACCAAGCCGGTGCAGTTCTACACGCGGAGCAACTATTCGGCGTTCGTGAAGCGCTACGAGCTGTCTATCTACCGCGCCAGCGATGCCGACCTGATCGATCCGATCGTCACCTTGCCGATGGAAGTGGGCAATGTCGTGTCGAGCGAATGGGATGGCGTGCTGCCGTCGAAGTATCATTTCCGCGCCGGTGACGAGCTGGTCTACGTGCTGCGTGCCTACGATGCGGATGGAAGTTTCGATGAAACCTGGCCCAGCAAACTGCAGTTGGTTTCTCCGGAAGAAGCCGAGCGCGGAGGCCAGGCGCTGCGTGCCAGCACCGAGAAGTATCTAGGTACGGCGCTCAGCAGCGACCAGGCCCAGACCCAGAGCCTGATCCAGGAAGCATTCGCGCAGAATGGCCTGCGCCAGCAGAACATCCCGATCTACGGTTCGCGTATCCGCGTGCAGGGCCGCAACCTGCCCGAAGGCTATGCGCTGAAGATCAACGGCGATGCCTATCCGGTCGATCTGGAACGCAAGTTCGTGGCCGAATACCTGGTGCCGGTCGGCCAGCATGCGTTCGACATCGAGCTGCAGGGTGGGGCAGCGCGCCTGGACGGCAAGCCGGCGACCACTCCTGACAAGTCGGGGGCGCACCACACGCTCAATGTCGACGTCACTGGCCGCTATTTCTTTGGGGTCGGGCTGGCCGACGTGACCATTTCGCAGAACAAGATCAGCGGTTCGGTCGATCCGTCGCTGGTCGATCCGCGTTACAACGACGACGTAATCAGCGACGGACGCCTGGCGTTCTACGGCAAGGCCAAGTTCAAGGGCAAGTACCTGGTCACGGCCCAGGCCGATACCAACGAACGCGATCTGGAACACCTGTTCGACGGCTTCACCAATGCCGATCCGCAGGACATCTTCCGCCGCCTCGATCCCGATCTTTATTACCCCGTTTTAGGCGACGACTCCACGACTTATCGCGACGTCGACACCATGGGTCGCTTCTACCTGCGCGTGGACTGGGACAAGAACCAGGCGTTGTGGGGCAATTTCTACACGGGCTTCACCGGCACCGAGTATGCCCAGTACGTGCGTTCGCTGTATGGCGCGGCGTTCAACTGGCGCTCGCGCGCGACCAATGCCTGGGGCGACCCGGACACCGAGGTGCGTGCATTCGGTTCCGAGGCGCAGACTTCGCCGGGACACAGCGAATTCATCGGCACCGGCGGCAGCCTGTACTACCTCAAGCACCAGGACGTGCTGCCGGGTTCGGATATCGTGGTCCTGGAAATCCGCGACCTGACCACCGGCCGGGTCGAGAACCGCATCCCGATGACCCGCGGCACCGACTACGAGATCGACGAACTGCAAGGACGCCTGTTGCTGACGCGTCCGCTGCTGCAGATCACCCGCGACAACATCCCCACCCTGACCCGTGACACGCCGCTGGACGGTTTCGAGCAGCGCCTGGTCGTGGATTACGAATGGGTGCCGACCGGCTTCGAAGCCGACGATGTAACCGCGGGCTTGCGCGCCAGGCACTGGTTCGGTGACCACCTCGGCGTCGGCGTTACCTACGTAGATGAGAATCGCGCAGGCGAGGACTACACCCTGGCCGGCGGCGACATCACCCTTCAGGCGGGCAAGGGCACCTACGTCAAGGCCGAATACACCCAGACCGAAGCGTTCAGCGCACCGGTGTTCTTCTCCGACAATGGCGGCTTCACCTTCACCCAGCTCAATCCGACGGGTCCGCGCGAAGGCGAGGCCAAGTCGGTCGAGGCGCGAGTCAACCTGAAGGAACTCGGCTGGACCGAACAGGACTGGAGCGCCGGCGCCTGGTGGCGCGATGTCGGCGCGGGGTATTCGATCAGCCGTTACGACAACGGCCTGGACATCACCGAGGTAGGTGCCGAAGTGTTGGGCCAGTTCACGCCCAATATCGGGATCTACGCCCGCTTCAGCAAGGCCGAGCGTGGCGATGAATCGCTGACCCAGGCCCAGGTCACCGCCGAGTGGCGCATCACCGACCACAGCGCGCTGAGCGGCGAAGTCCGCCGGGTGCAGGAAGACCGCCTGCTCGGTGAAGTGGCCGGCGTGCTGGGTGCGGTGAAGTACACCCATCGCTTCGGCACTTCACTCGACGTCTACGGCACCGCGCAAGTGACCCTGGACGATGATGGCGGCAGGTACGAAGACAACAACGCCCTGACCCTGGGCGGCAAGTACCTGTTCGGCAACCTGTCATCGGTGGGCGCGGAAGTCACCAGCGGTGATCGCGGCGACGCGGCCACGGTGAACGCCGAATACCGCCTCAGCGCCGAACATTCGTTTTACGGTGGCTACACTTATTCCACTGACAGCACCGAATACGATTCGCTGTTCAACCCCAATCGCCAGAACGGCTGGACCCTCGGCCAGCGCTGGCGCCTGTCCAACCAGGTCAACCTGTTCAACGAAAGCCAGTACCTGAAGTCGCCCAACGAATCAGGCCTGGCCCACACCTTCGGCATGGATTTCTATCCGTCGCAGGGCTGGACCACCGGTTTCACCCTGCAATCGGGCGAGTTGACCAACAGTGAAGGTGGTGTTGTCGATCGTCGCGCGGTGAGCGTCAACGGCGGCCGTACCTCGCCGGATACGGACTGGAACAGCAAGATCGAGTGGCGTCGCGATACCGGAGCGGAACAGCGTGAACAGTGGGTCAGCACGAACCGCTTCACCCACAAGTTCAACGAAAGCTGGCGGGTGGCGGCGCGCCTGAATTATTCCGACACCGACGATGAGTTGAATCCACAAGCCGGGGCCAAGTTCATCGAAGGCAACATGGGCTTCGCATGGCGTCCCTGGGACAGCACCCGCTGGGGCGTATTCGGTCGTTACACATACCTGTACGACCTGTCCACGTTGGGCCAGGTCAATGGCGTGGACTATGACCAGCGCTCGCAGGTGCTGTCGCTGGAGGGGGTCTACAAGCTTGATACGCACTGGGAGTTCGCCGCCAAGGTCGCACGCCGCGAAGGCGAGGTGCGTTTCGGTCGCGGCACCGGTGCGTGGATCGATTCGGCCACCACCTTCGGCTCCGGCCAGGTGCGTTATGAACTGCGCACGCAATGGCACGCGCTGGCCGAGTACCGCTGGCTGGACGTGCAGGATGGCGGTACCCGCAGCGGCTACCTGGTCGGCGTGGACCGCGACCTCAACAAGAACTTCCGTGTGGGCGTGGGCTACAACTTCACCGATTTCAGCGACGACCTCACTGATTTCGATTACGATCACAAGGGGTTCTTCCTGAATATCGTTGGTAGCTATTAATGAGTTCCGCCCGGGGAAATAAAATTTCAATGACTTCATTGCGACATGGATCGGGATTCGCCAGCCGTCTATGGCCGGGATTGCTGTGCCTGGTGCTGTTCTCCATTTCGTTGCAGGCGAGTGCGCAGAACCTGATCGCCAATCCGGGTTTCGAGAACAATCCGCCAGCGAGCAACGGCAACAACATAGGCCATGGCGTGGCACCGTGGATCCTGGGTCCGGGCAATAGCTCGAACGTGGTCAAGGTCGATGGGCCGGGCGGGTTCGACTACGCCGACAGCGGCCCGCAGTCAGATGCCTCCAACAATGGCGCCGGCGCAGGGGCCGGCGTGCAGCAGCACTACCTCGACATCGCCGCCGGCGCCAACGACTTCTATCAGGCCTTCCAGGTGCCCGTTTGTGGTGCAACCCCGGGCCAGACCCGGCAGGTGAATTTCTCTGGCTGGTTTTCGACCCGGGACAACCTGTCCGGCGGCGGCGGCATCAGGATCCGCGACGGCGCGGGCCTGAACGGGACGATTCTGGCCACGGTCAACGTTAACCTGGCGGCACCAGCGCATTCGGGCACCGCGCCATGGGTACTGGCTTCCGGCACGGTAACGGTGCAAGCCGGCAGCACGATCAGTTACGTGGTGTCGATGGACAACAACCTGAACTTCGACGAGGCGTCGTTGAGCTTTACCGGCACCCAATGCGTGACTGCGCCGTTGACCCTGCGAAAGACCTGGGTGCGGGCACAGCTCAACGACCGTGCGGTCCTGACCGCGACTCGCGGGGGTTCCGTAGTCGATTCGCTCACCTCGATCGCCAACAGCGCCAACGAAACCGATGCCGACGCCACGCCGTTGACCGTGTTCCAGGGCGAGTCGATCACGCTCGCCGAGTCGCTGCCGGGCACCAACTCCGGCACTTACGCCAGCGTGTTGGCGTGCAGCGGGGGTGGCAGTACCTTGAGCGGTAATGTATTGACGATCGGCACGTCAGGCACGCCGATCACCTGTACCTGGACCAATAGCGGGCCCATCACCGCCAATCTCGCCATCACCAAGACCAACACGCCTGGCGTGAATGGCAACATCGACCAGTCCGCGGATACAGTGGCCAAGGGGCTTGCCACCACCTACACCATAGTCGCCACGAACAATGGTCCCGGCGCGGCCGATGGCGCCGTGTTGCGTGATCCGGCATCGACCGGCCTGACCGCTTGCTCTGCGACATGCGCGGTGACCAGCGGGACCGCAACTTGCCCTGCCGAAACCGGCGCGGCGCTGCTCACGGCATTGCAGTCCACGGCAGGTGCCGTGATTCCCAGCCTGGCGGCGAACAGCTCGATCACGGTGACCTTGGCCTGCACGGTGCAATAGCCGGATTCGCAGGTCAGGACGTCGAAGGGTATCAACCACGAGTATTGCGTTCGTCAACCGTATTTGCTGCCAGGCCGAAATGACAGCGGTGGCGTAGATCATGTTTCCGTCCATTCGCTTTCAAGGGGCGACAACAGTGAATCCAACGTCCAACCCAACCATTAGAACCGACGCAGGGATCTGGCGGGTCATATGCTTGCTGCCGGCTTCCTGCCCACGGATTCCGTTCGCCAAAGCGGCATGCATGGTCTTCGCGTCATTGCTTGGGGCGGGTGCGTCGATGCCCGCGATGGCCCAGGTGCAGCGCAGCTTCCTCAACCCGAGCTTCGAGACGCCGGCCCTGGCCGCCAGCAACACGGCCAGCGGTTGCTATCGGCAAATCGACGCCGCGTTGGTACCGGGGTGGTCGACGACCCATCCTTCGGAGACCGGCGGCGGCGACTGCACATCGCCAGGCACTTCGACCGGTCGCCTGATCGAACTCTGGCGCACCAATTTCCAGGGTGTGGTAGCGCGCAATGCCGCGAACTTCGCCGAGCTGAATGCGAATGCCTCGTCGCGCATATTCCAGAACATATGTCTGATCAATGGTGAGTCGATCAACTGGCGTTTCAGCCATCGTGGCCGTGGCAGCGCTACGGTGCGCGACGTGATGGACTTCAACGTCGGCGCATCCCAGGCGATCATCCGGATTGGTACTACCAGCAATGGCGCGTTCAATGCGCCCATCGTCTCGCAGGGTTCGGCCAGCGCCCCCGCTTCCGGTGGCAATGGCTGGGTCGACTACACGGGCATCTTCAATTATGCCGGCGCGACGGGAACCAACAGCCTGGGCTTCGAATCGATAAGCACCGGTAGCGGCAGCAATACAGTCGGAAATTTCCTCGACAACATTCAGATCGAGCTGCGGCCATTCGTCGAGTTCGTGCAAGCAAGCAGTTCGACACCCGAAAGCGCCAGCAACAATCCTCCGACATTGCGCGTCAACGGCACCGTCTTCAGTGCGTTCAATGTCACCGTGCAAGTCACCGGCGGCACCGCCACGCTGGGCACGGATTACACCACGCCGGGCAACAGCACCACGCTGACCATCGCCATTCCCGCGGGCGTCTATGACGGGGCCGGTAGCGGCAGCCTGTTCGCGTTGCCGGTCACGGTGATCCAGGACACCACGGGCGAAGCCAACGAGACCATCCAGTTCGCGATCACGCCACCCGGCGGTTCGTCGCCTGCCTTCCTGCTCACCTCAGGCACGACCTGCGGCGGTGCGGCGCAGACCACCTGGGACTACACCATCATCGACGATGATTCTCGCATCACGGTGACCAAGGATGCGGCGGCACCGGTGGCGGTCGCGGGGTCGCTGACCATGTTCGACGTGGTCTACACCATCGCCGTGAACAATCCGTCCACGCAAAACGCCCCATACACCCTTGTGGATACACCGGGATTGGACGCCAATGTCGGCATCGTGTCGGCCAGCTCCGTGCGCACCAACAATGGCGGTGGAAGCGGTGGGGGCACGGCAACACCGACATTGACGGGAAGCGGTCCCTGGTCCCTGACGGCATCGAATCGTACGGTCAATGCCGGCGCAACCGATACGTATACGCTAACCGTACGCCTCCAGATCAACCAGGGCGGACCCGCGAGCAATGACACTTGCGCCACGCCCAGCGTCGGTGGCAGTGGCCTGCACAACAGTGCCACGGCAACGCTGCAGGCAACGGGCAACCCCACCTTCAGCGCCAGTGCCTGCCGCAACACGCCGACCCCGGTGTGGGTGACCCTGCGCAAGCAGCTACAAGGCCGGAACGTGTCCACGGACCAGTTCCAGGTGCGATTGTTCTCCGGTGGTATCCAGTCCGCCAGCGCCACTACCAGCGGCAGCGCCACGCCTTCCACCGCCAGTACCGGAGAGCAGGTACTGGCGGCAGGCAACACCTTGCAGTTCGAAGAAGCATTGAAGGCGAATGGCAGTGGGGCTGACCAGGTTCCGGGGAGTTACACCACGTTGCTGGCCTGTACCAACGCGACGGCCGGGTCGACCACGGTGCTGCCAGGTGGCAGTGGCAGCGCGCTGCCGAATCGGCAGCAATGGCCGGAATTTACGCCGGCGTCTGGCGACGTGCTCGACTGCGTGGTAACCAATATTCCGGGTGGTGCAAACCTGTCGATCACCAAGACCAACACACCGGGCGTCAGCGGCGACATCGACCAGGCCAGCGACACGGTCGTCAAGGGCGCCGATACCACCTATAGCCTCGTTGTGCGTAACAACGGACCGGCCGCGGCCAACGGCGCCAGCGTGCGCGATACGCCTGCCGCCGGACTGAGTTGCGGCACCGCCACCTGCGCGGCGGCCGGCGCTTCTCAATGCCCGGCGGCGACTGGCACCACACTCGCCACGGCCCTGCAGTCAGGTGCGGGCGTGGCCATCCCACTGCTTCCGGCTGGCGCCGCCAATACGGTAACGTTCACGCTCACTTGCCAGGTGCAATGACGAAGCGCTAAACCGCCGCCGGGATCGCCACGCGAACCCAGGACGCGCGTGGCATGCTGTGCCCCCCCCAGGCGCCCGCAGGCCACGATGAAACTCGCGATCCTTTCGCGTAACAGCAAGCTGTATTCCACCCGGCGCCTGGTGGAAGCGGCACGGCTACGTGGACACACGGTCCGCGTGCTGGATCCGCTGCGTTGTTACATGCGCATCGCCAGCGATGGTTTCAGCATGCGCTACAAGGGCAAGCCTATCGCCGGCTACGATGCGGTGATCCCGCGCATCGGCGCCTCGATCACTCGCTACGGCACCGCGGTATTGCGACAGTTCGAACTGATGGGTAGCTACACGCCCAATCCGTCCGATGCAATCCTGCGCGCACGCGACAAACTGCGCGCGCACCAGCTGTTGGCGGCGCAAGGCATCGGCATGCCGATCACGGTCTTTGGCGACAATCCTGATGACACGGTCGACCTGCTGTCGATGCTCGGTCCGCCACCGCATGTCATCAAGCTCAACGAAGGCACCCAGGGCGCCGGGGTGATGCTGACCGAGAAGCCTTCCGCCTCGCGCAGCGTGATCGAGGCCTTGCGTGGCCTTTATGCGAGTTTCGTGGTCCAGGAATTCATCGGCGAAGCGCAAGGTGCGGACCTGCGCTGCTTCGTTGTTGGCGACCGGGTAGTAGCGTCGATGCGCCGGCAGGCGCCGGAAGGGGATTTCAGGTCCAACCTGCACCGGGGAGGCACTGCCGAACGTGTGGACGCAAGCCCCGACGACCAGGACGTGGCAGTGCGTGCGGCCCGGGTGCTGGGCCTGAATGTGGCCGGCGTGGATCTGATCCGTTCTGACCGCGGGCCACTGGTGCTTGAGGTCAATTCGACGCCGGGCCTGGAGGGTATTGAGCAGGCCTGCGGCGTGGATGTAGCCAGATCAATCGTGGATTATATCGGCTCTGTCTATTAATTTATGTATATAAATCAATTAGATATGAATATTCCGTATTTTATTTACAGCGATCCCAGCGGTTCTTTAACGGTGGTTTAATTGCCACCCGCGTAGCTTTGCCGGGCCGCAAGTCTGTGTCCCATCGCTATCGTCAGTGGCTTATGGAATACAGGATTACGGTAATCGGGTAAACCTTTGACCCAGGCGGATGTCTATCCGTCTGGGTCTTTTTGCTTTTGGGCCTTTCGGCATGGGGCCAGGAACAGGAAAGCTATGCAAGAATTAAAGGTCGGACTGGGATACCGCTGGACAGTTCGCAGACGAGGGCACGAAGGGCCCGCGGGCAGTCTTTGGCGGGATATCGATGGAGATACAGAGCAATGTACCGATTTGCCGTTTTGATGCTGATTTCATTGACTGCGGCATTCCCCGCCTTGGCAACCCCGGACAAGGACGCCGCGGCGCTGGACCTGAATGCATCGTTTGCGCAACAGAAAGACAAGATCAGCCGTGAATTGGCCGATGGCAAAACCTATGCGGAGATCAGTTCGCCGGATCTTATGAAGGTGAAGGAATCGCTGAACCGCATTGCCGGCAAGCTGGACTTGGCCGGCGGCGTAGAGCGCTTGAACGCGCAGCAGAAGGCAGACGTGTTCAACGACCAGGAACTGGTCAACAACATCCTGACCAAGGCGAGCGCAGACAGTCGGCTAGTCTGCACGCGCGAAAAGAAAGTGGGTTCGCACCGCACCACGACACAATGCGATACCGTGGCCAGCCGCCGCCGCGCCGCGGAAGATTCCCAAAAAGCGATGCGCGAAAACATGCGTGTCATGATGCCCAGACCGGGCGGTTGAATTGGAGTAAGCAATGCGTATTCTCGTCATCGAAGACAACAGCGACATCGCTGCCAACCTGGGGGATTACCTGGAGGATCGCGGCCACACCGTGGATTTCGCTGCTGATGGCGTCACTGGCCTGCACCTGGCGGTGGTGCATGACTTCGATGCGATCGTCCTGGATTTGAACCTGCCGGGCATGGACGGCCTGGAGGTCTGCCGCAAGCTGCGCAACGAAGCGCGCAAGCAGACCCCGGTGCTCATGCTCACCGCGCGCGATACGCTGGACAACAAGCTGGCCGGGTTCGATTCCGGCGCCGACGACTACCTGATCAAACCGTTCGCGTTGCAGGAAGTGGAGGTTCGCCTAAACGCACTGTCGCGGCGTGGCAAGGGCGTGCAGACGCGCGTGCTGGAAGTAGGCGAGCTGGAGTACAACCTGGACACGCTGGAAGTACGCCGCCTGGGCAAGCTGTTGCAGCTCAATCCCACCGCGTTGAAGATCCTGCAGGCGTTGATGGAAGCCTCGCCTGCCGTGGTAACCCGCCAGGAACTGGAAACCCGGGTCTGGGGCGAAGAGCTGCCGGATTCGGATTCTCTGCGCGTACACATCCACGGGCTGCGTGCGGTAGTGGACAAGCCGTTCCCGACACCCTACATCCAGACCCGCCACGGAATCGGCTACCGGATCGCGGCGCCAGATGGCGGAAGCTGATTCATCCCGGACTCCCCGGCGACCGGCAAGATTCCGGCGCCGGCTGCGCAGTCGCATCATCCTTGCGTTCGTCTTGCTCGGGTTTGGGCTGACTGCGCTGTTCGCGTTTGCCACCAACTGGACGCGCGGCCGCGTCGAGAACCAGATCGTCGAAGACGTGATGGATCGCAACATCAACGAGTACGCACGTCAGTACTATTCGCAGCCGGGTGCGAAGCCCGAGTTCGGCGTGCAGCAGATGTACGGTCGGGTGATCGGGAAAGATCGCTTCGAAGCGTTACGGTTGGAGCAGCCGGATTGGTACGAATTATCCGACGGCATCCACAGCATCCAGGGGGCCAATCCCGACGGCAGTCCGTTCGCCTACAAGTTGGCGGTGCGCAAGACGCCAAACGAGTGGTTCTTCCTGGCCTACGACATGACCCAGGCCACACGCGGGGAGGCTCAGTTCAACCGTGCCATTTACAGCTCGGTCGTGGTGTTCACCCTGCTGTCTTTGCTGGTCGGTTGGTGGGCGGCATCGCGCGTGATGAGCCCTGTATCCGAACTCGCCGCACGCCTGCGGGCCTACCGTGGCAGCAGCAACCCCAGGCCACTGGCCACGCATTTTCCCGAGGATGAAGTTGGCGAGCTGGCCAAGGCGCTTGATGACTATTCTGCGCGCCTGACCGAAGTGGTGAAACGCGACCGTGAGTTCAACGCCGACGTAAGCCACGAGCTGCGTACGCCGCTGGCGGTGATCCGTGGCGCCACCGAGCTGTTGCTGAACCATCCCGGCCTGGAGGAAAAGGCCGAGCAACGGCTGCTGCGTATCCAGCGCGCCGAACAGCAATGCACCGACCTGATCGGCTCGTTGCTGTTGCTGTCGCGCAACGAACGCGGGCAGGGCAACACGCTGGTGGCGCGGGTTGCCGAACAACTGCTCGACGCGGGTCGTGCGCAACTGGGTGGCAAACCCATCGTCCTGCGCATGGAAGGCGAAAGTGGCTTGACCGTGGATGCGCCCGAATCCGCGGTTTCCGTGGCCCTGGGCAACCTGGTTGGCAATGCCGTCAAGTACACCCTGGAAGGCGAAGTGCTGGTGAAGCTGATGGTCGACAGCGTGGAAGTCATCGATTCCGGCCCGGGGCTGAGCCCGGAAGATGCCGCGCGTCTATTCGAGCGCGGCTATCGCGGCACCCATGCGGGGCACTCGCAGGGCGGCGGCATCGGACTTTCGATTGTCAGCCGTTTGTGCGAACTCTATGGCTGGCAGGTCGGCGTGCGGCCGGGGCGCGAGCGGGGCGTCATCGCCACGCTGAAATTCACCGCCGACTGACGTCGCCCTTGGCGCCCTCAGGGAAAAAACGAACGCTTTGCTTCCCGACGCGGCTCAGAGGTATTCCAGCCAGCCGTGCTTGTCCTCGGTCCGCCCCTCGAACAGGCCGAAGAACAGGTCCTGGATCCTCCGGGTCACGGGCCCCGGTTTGCCATCGCCGACCGGCTTGCCATCGACCGAACGCAGCGGGGTGATTTCCGCAGCGGTACCGCACATCAGCAACTCGTCGCACAGGTACAGGTATTCGCGCGGCAGGTCGCGCTCGATCACTTCGATGCCGTTGTCGCGGGCCAGGCGGATGATCGAGTTGCGGGTGATGCCGGCAAGCAGCGAAGCGCTGGCCGGAGGAGTATGCAACGCGCCGTCGAAGACCAGGAACAGATTCTCGCCCGCCCCTTCACTGAGTAGGCCGGTGGAAGCCAGGGCAATGCCTTCGCCATAACCATGACGGCGCGCTTCGCGCGTCACCAATTGGCCGGAAAGGTAATTGCCGCCCGCCTTGGCGCCTGCGGGCAGGGTGTTGGGCGCGAAGCGCTGCCAACTGGAGACGCAGGCGTCGATGCCGTTCTCCATGCCGTCCTCGCCGAGGTAACGGCCGAACTCCATTGCCGCGACGGCCACGTCGATCGGCGTATCGGCGGCAATACCGACCCCGCCGTAACCACGGAACACGATCGGGCGCAGGTAGGCCTTGCCCAGGCCATTGACCTTGATGATGTCGCGGCAGGCCGCGTTGATTTCATCAAGGCTGAAAGGAATCTCGATGTCGTAGATCTTGGCCGACTGGAACAGGCGCTTGTTGTGGTCGTTGAGGCGGAAGATCGCGGTGCCTTTCGGGGTCTCGTAGGCGCGAATGCCCTCGAACACCGACGAGCCATAGTGAATAGCGTGTGCCATGACATGGGTGGTGGCTTCCGCCCAGGGCTTGATGACGCCGTTATGCCAGATTTTTTCGGGAAATTTCATGTGCGGTCTCCTCTATCCGGAATCATTGTGCCAGCAAACCGGAGGCGGTTTGTGGGAGCGACGTGAGTCGCGAATGTCCGGGTTGCAGCGGAGGATCATTCATGACTCACGTCGCTCCCACACCGCGTGTTTAGAGACTGATCCAGAAGCAGTTGTAGCTGCGGCGCAGGCCGAACACCGTTTGCGAGGGCGTGCTGCCATTTGCCAGGGTCTGTTCCAGGCGCAATCCCACCGGGCGCTGGCGAACCGTCGTCTGCGGATAGTAGCCATCGCTGTTTTCGTCGACGACGATGCCATTTTCATCCATGACCGGTGGCGGTCGGGGCCTTATCGGGACGATATCGACCAAGGGACGCTGGGCGATGGCTTCCAGCCGGTTGAGGATGCCGTTGGCCGCGGCATTGGAAACGCCGCTCCACTGGTAGATGCTGGCCAGGCGGTTGACGTCCTTGTTGTCGATGGCGGCGGTGATCTGATGGACCAGGTCGCTTAGCGTGCGCGAGCAGCCGGTGCGATACAGGCTGGAGCCGCCGGCGCCTGCAGGCGCTGCGCGCGGCAGGCGATCCATCGCCCCGATGTCCTCGCAGCGCTTGTCGGTGTAGACGGTCTCGCCGCCCATGCTGGTGCAGCGCTGGACCTTCTGCGCAAAGGCCGGCGAGGGCGCACAGCCCAGGGCAGCACCAAGCAGACATAGCATGAGCAGGACTGGACGCATCGTCGCGCAGCCTAACCCGTGGCCCTTGGACGTGGGAAGCGCGTCGGCCCCCATGTTCAGGCCAGTCGCGACAATACCGACTGCGTGGGTTTGGCCAGGTTCAAGGTGTAGAAGTGCAGGGCAGGCGCGCCACCAGCAAGAAGGCGCTGGCAAAGACCCGCGACCACGTCGGCGCCAAATTCACGGATGCTGTCGGCATCGTCCCCCAACGCCTGCATGCGCTTGCCGATCCAGCGCGGTATTTCCGCACCGCAGGATTCGGAGAAACGCTTGAGCTGGGTGTAGTTGGAAATCGGCATGATGCCGGGAATGATCGGGATCTCCACCCCCAGCTTGCGCACCGCGTCGACGAAATGGAAATAGGCGTCGGCGTTGTAGAAATACTGGGTGATGGCGCCGTTGGCACCGGCATCGACCTTGGTCTTGAAGTGCTTGAGGTCGGTGAGCGCGTCGTCGGATTGGGGGTGCGTTTCCGGGTAGGCGCCGACTTCGATGTGGAAGGCATCGCCGTGTTCGGCACGGATGAACTGGATCAGCTCCGAGGCGTAACGCAGGTCGCCCGGATGGCCCATGCCCGAAGGCAGGTCGCCGCGCAGCGCAACTATCCGCTTGCAACCCAGGGCGCGGTACAGGCGCAGCAACTCGCGGATCTCCTCGCGGCTGCCGCCAACGCAGGACAGATGTGGTGCCGCATCGAAACCATGGGTCTGGTTGAGGTGGCGGACTGTTTCGGAGGTGTGACTGAGGGTGGAGCCGCCCGCACCAAAGGTGCAGGAGACGTATTCGGGCGAATACGCTTTCAGCTTGCCTGCCGTGCGATCAAGCTGCGTGCGCTGCTCGTCGGTCTTGGGCGGGTAGAACTCGAAGGAAAGGGAAATGCCGGCCATCTGGTCAGGTCTCGCCTGGATGCGTAAAGGAAAACGGGCGGCCGAAGCCGCCCGTTTTGCGTTGCTCAGTAGCGGTAATGCTCAGGCTTGTACGGGCCGTCCACGTTGACGTCCAGGTAAGCAGCCTGCTCGGGAGTCAGGGTGGTCAGGACTACGCCGATCTTCTCAAGGTGCAGGCGCGCAACTTCCTCGTCCAGCTTCTTGGGCAGGATGTAGACCTTGGCCTCGTAGTTGTCCTTGTTCGCCCACAGGTCGATCTGCGCCAGGGTCTGGTTGGAGAACGAGTTGGACATGACGAAGCTGGGGTGGCCGGTGGCGCAGCCCAGGTTGACCAGGCGCCCTTCAGCCAGCAGGAAGATCGCGCGGCCGTCCTTGAAAGTGTATTTGTCCACCTGCGGCTTGATGTTGAGCTTGGTGACGTCGGGGAACGCGTTCAGCGCATCGACCTGGATCTCGTTGTCGAAATGACCGATGTTGCAGACGATCGCCTGGTCCTTCATCTGGCTCAGGTGTTCGACGGTCAGCACGTCCTTGTTGCCGGTAGTGGTGACATAGATGTCGCCACGGCCCAGGGTGGATTCAACGGTGTTGACCTCGAAGCCTTCCATTGAAGCCTGCAGGGCGGTGATGGGATCGATTTCGGTAACCACCACGCGTGCACCATAGGCCCGCAGCGAGGCCGCACAGCCCTTGCCAACGTCGCCATAGCCACAGACCACGGCAACCTTGCCGGCCAGCATCACGTCCAGCGCGCGCTTCAGGCCGTCGGCCAGCGATTCACGGCAGCCATACAGGTTGTCGAACTTGGACTTGGTGACCGAGTCGTTGACGTTGATGGCCGGGACCAGCAGCGACTTGGCCTGGACCATCTGGTACAGCCGGTGCACGCCGGTGGTGGTTTCTTCCGACACACCCTTCCAGTCCTTGACCACGGTGTGCCAGAAACCCGGGCGCTCCTTCGCGACGCGCTTGAGCAGGTTCTTGATCACGCCTTCCTCGTGCGAGGCCGCGGGTTCATCGACCCACTTGGAGCCGTTTTCCAGCTCATAGCCCTTGTGGATCAGCAGGGTCACGTCGCCGCCGTCGTCGACGACCAGCTCCGGGCCAAGCAGTTCACCAGACTTGCCGCCGGGGAAGGTCAACGCGTCCAGCGTGCAGTCCCAGTACTCTTCCAGCGACTCGCCCTTCCAGGCGAACACCGGCGTGCCGGTGACGGCGATCGCGGCAGCCGCATGGTCCTGGGTCGAGAAGATATTGCATGACGCCCAGCGCACGTCGGCACCAATGTCCTTCAGCGTTTCGATCAACACGGCAGTCTGGATGGTCATGTGCAGCGAGCCGGTCACGCGCACGCCGTCGAGTGGCTTGCTGGCTGCGTATTTCTTGCGGATGGACATCAGGCCGGGCATCTCGTGCTCGGCGATATCCAGTTCCTTGCGGCCCCAATCGGCCAGGGAAAGATCGGCGACCTTGTAGTCACCGTCGGTTGCGAACTTGCGAACTGCATTCATGGCATTGCTCCGGATTCTTGCGGTCTGTGCCGCATGATTGACCGGGCGCCGTTACAGGATCGTTCCGCCGAGCCTGGCCGGACTATGTTGAATCCCTGCACATGATGTGCGGGCTCTTGCGGAAGGATCCGCACATGTCTCGGTCGCAGCGCCCCTCGGCGAAGGCGGGGCATTATATCTCTTCTTCCGGATGGAAAGATGTCCATGCTCCGTACGGTTAAGGTAGGCTTGGTCTGGAGCGACCCCACCGCCCGATTCGGCAGATTCCCGTCCATGAACGACCCCCGCAGTCTTGAGTTTGCCCCTGTCGATGCGCCCTTGCGCGACGATGTCCGTCGCCTTGGCGCCCTGGTCGGCGACATGCTGGTCGAACAGGTGTCGCCGGCGTTCCTCGAGGAGGTGGAAAAGGTCCGGACCACGGCCATCGCCCGCCGCCAGGGCAATGAACCCCCGGCTTCGCTGGCCGGCCTGCTGGCGGGTCTCGAGCCGCACCACGCAGAGTCCCTGGTCCGCGCTTTCAGCGCCTATTTCCAGGTGGTCAACATCGCCGAGCGCGTGCATCGCATCCGCCGCCGCCGCGATTACCAGCGCACCGGCAGCGCGCCGCAACCCGATGGCCTGCATGACGCCCTGCTCAAGCTGAAGGCGCAGGGCGTGACCCTGGAGGAGCTGGCCGAGTGGCTGCCGCGGATCGACATCGAACCCGTGTTCACCGCGCACCCCACCGAAGCCGTGCGCCGCGCCTTGCTGGAAAAGGAGCAACTGATGGTCGCCAGCCTGGTCAATGACCTGGACGGCCAGCGCACACCTGGCGAGCGCGCTACCGACATCGCCCGTTTCCGCATGGCATTGACTGCTTCCTGGCAGACGGCCGATTCCTCGCCGTTGCGCCCGGGCGTGGACGACGAACGCGAGCACGTCGGCTTCTACGTCACCAACATCCTGTACCGGGTGATGCCGGTGTTGTACGAAACCCTGGAAACCTCATTGGTCGAGACCTTTGGCGAGGCCATCGAAGTGCCACGCCTGTTGCGTTTTGGAACCTGGGTGGGCGGCGACATGGATGGCAATCCCAATGTCGATGGCGGCACCATCGCTGCGACCTTGCGCGCCCAGCGCCACGCCATCCTGTACCTCTATCTCAAGGAACTTCGCCAACTCACCACGCTGCTGAGCCAGTCCATGGACGTGGTCGGCGTATCGCCCGAAGTGGAGGCGCAGGTGGGGCGTTACCGGACCTTGCTGCCGAAGGCCGCCAAGCGCTCGAAACCGCGCCACGGCGACCAGCCGTACCGGCTGCTCAACGACCTGATGCGTGGGCGCCTGCAGGCGACCCTGGACGATGCGGAAGAAGCCTACGGTTCGCCGCAGGAGTTCGCCGATGACATCGACCTGATCCTGCACAGCCTGGAGCAGAACCGCGGACTGCACGCGGGCTGGTTTGCGGTACGTCGGCTGGCCTGGCGAGTGCGCAGCTTCGGCTTCCACCTGGCGCGCCTGGACGTGCGCCAGGAATCCAGCGTGCATGCGCGCGCAGTGGCTGCTGCGTTGCACGACGACGAATGGGAATCGCGTGATGCGGTTGAACGCGGTGGGCTGCTGGGGCCATACGCGAGTGGCGCGAAAATCCTGCCGCGGCACGACGATGAAACCGGCTTGCGCATGGATGCGGTGTTCGCCGCACTTGCCGAAGCGCGCCAGCTGCATGGACTCGATGCCGTGGGCGCCTACATCATCAGCATGGCCCATGACCGTGCCGACGTGCTCACCGTGCTGGCGCTGGCGCGGCGTGGCGGGCTGGTGGATGACGACGGCAATGTGCCGCTGGACATCGCGCCCCTGTTCGAGACCGTTGACGACCTTCAGCAAGGTCCGGATACCTTGCGCGACCTGCTTGCCGACCCGGTCTATCGCAGCCACCTGCAAGCGCGCGGCAACGTGCAGATGGTGATGCTGGGCTATTCCGACAGCGGCAAGGATGGCGGCATCGCTGCGTCACGATGGGGCCTGCAGCGCGGGCAGGTGGAGTTGCTGCAGGCAGCGAAGGAGCTGGGAATCAGGCTTACCTTCTTCCACGGGCGCGGCGGTTCGATCAGCCGCGGCGGCAGCAAGACCACCAGCGCGGTGGATGCCTCGCCGCGCGGCAGCGTTGACGGCCGCCTGCGGGTGACCGAACAGGGCGAGGTGATCCACCGCAAGTACGGCATCCGTGCGCTGGCCCTGCGCTCGCTGGAGCAGGCGACCGGAGCGGTGCTGTTATCGAGCCTGCGCCCGCGTCCACCGGAACCGCGCGAAACGCGGTGGCGGGAAATCATGGATACGGTGGCGGAAAAAAGCACGCGGGCCTATCGCGGGTTCGTCGGCGCCGACGGGTTCATGGATTATTTTCGCAGCGCGACCCCGATCGACGTGATCGAGCGCATGACCCTGGGTTCGCGTCCGTCGCGCCGCCTCGGCGAAAACGCGGCGCTGGGCAACCTGCGCGCGATTCCCTGGGTCTTCGCCTGGAGCCAGTCGCGCGCGGTGATTCCCGGCTGGTATGGGGTTGGCAGCGGCCTGCAGGCAGTGGCCGATCAAGGTGGCGAGGAGACCTTGCGCGAGATGGCCCGCGACTGGCCGTTCTTCAAGACCTTCCTCGACGATATTTCAATGGTCCTGGCCAAGGGCGACATGAGCATCGCCGAGATGTTCTCGCGCATGGCCGGACCCTTGCACCAGGACTTCTTCCCGCGCATCCAGGACGAATATGCGAAAACCCTGCACTGGGTCTTGCGCCTGATCGGCGATGACTGGTTGCTGGAGCACGACCAGCGCCTGGCGTTGTCGATCCGCCTGCGCAATCCCTACGTCGATCCGATCAGCGTGCTGCAACTGGACCTGCTGAAGCGCTGGCGTGACAGCGGTCGCGAGGATGAAAATTTATTAAGGGCGTTGGTGGCCAGCGTCAACGGCGTATCGCAGGGCGTGCAGAACACCGGTTGATCACTTGCAGGAGCGTCGCATGGGCGCGAGCTCTTGATCTGTTTCGCGATCGGATCGTAGAGCTCGCGCCCATGGGACGCTCCTACGGTATCCGTGCCAAAAGCGTCGCGGGCAAGGCGCGCTTCTACAGGTGTGGGTGCAACCAGTTCGTCAGGTCGGCCAGCACCCTGCCGCGTGCGGGTTCCGCCTCGTTGTAGATCTCGTGGTAAAGGTCGGCGTAGTCGTGGCATTCGACGGCTGTCTTCGGCGCCGCTGCCGCGAACGCGCGGGCGCCGACGGGGTCAACCAGTCGATCACTGCCTGCGATCTGCAACAAGGTCGGGACTGACCAGGCGGGTGCGGCGGCGATGACTTCCGGCCCTGCATCGAAGATGTACTGCGCGAGTCGTGCGCTGACCCGGTTGTGGTTGCCGGGATCGTCGAGGTAGGCGCGTTCGATGCCGGGCGCATGCGAGAGCTTGTCGGCGGGAAGTCCGTTGGCGACGGTGAGGTCGGGCGCCAGACGCAGCAGAACCTTGCTGAGCAGGCGGTCGAACTTGCCTGCATGGGAGGCCAGCGCGGGTGAGGAAGCGACCAGCCCGCGCGGGCGCAGTCCCAGCTTGCCGACCGCATGCATCGCCACCAAGCCGCCCATGCTGTGGCCAAACAGGAAGGGCAGGTCGTCGTCTTCGGCAGCGTACGCGTTGAAGACTTCCAGCGTGTCGCGCGACAGGCAATCAGGGTCCTTGCCGACTGCACCGCGCTTGCCCTGCGAGCGCCCGTGCCCGCGCAGGTCGAAAGCGCGTACCGAGATGCCCAGCGCATTGAGGTCATCGGCAAGCGTGGCGTAACGGCCGCTGTGCTCGCCGAGGCCGTGGACGATGAGCATGCGTGCGCGTGGCTGCGGCGCAGGCCAGTCGTTGAGGTGCAGCGCAAGGCCGTCGCGGGTGCGGAAGATATGTGCAGGAGTCATGGCTACAAAATCGCGCCAGATTCTGCAGCGGTCAAGCGAAACCGCAGGAGCGCCCCATGGACGCGAGCTCTTCGGTCGGATCCCGGACAGGCACGGAGAGCTCGCGGCTGGAAGCGGCTCCACAAGAGCTCGCGCCCATGGGGCGCTCCTGCGCAGTTGGCCTTATGCGTCGAGATGGTTCCAGCGCTGGTAGGCGTGTTCCAGATCGGCCTGCAGTTTGGCCGAGGCTTCGTTGAAAGCGAGGATTGTCGCGCTGTCCTGCTGGTAGAACTTCGGCTCGTTCATCGATGCGGCGCGCGCGGCGATCTCCGCTTCCAGTTGCTCTATGCGTGCCGGCAGCAGTTCCAGCTCGCGTGCGTCCTTGTAGCTGAGCTTGCGTTTTGGCTCGGCAGCGACGGCAGTTTGCACCGGGCTGGGGGACGCCTTCACCGGCGCCGCTGATTCCGCGTTGAACAGTGCATTCGGGCGCTGGCGCACCCAGTCGGTATAGCCACCCACGTAATCGGCCAGGCGGCCTTTTCCTTCCAGCACCAGCGTGCTGGTGACCACGTTGTCGATGAACTCGCGGTCGTGGCTGACCAGCAGCAGGGTGCCCTTGTACTCGCCCAGCAGTTCTTCCAGCAGCTCCAGCGTTTCCACGTCCAGATCGTTGGTCGGTTCGTCCATCACCAGCAGGTTGGAAGGCTGCGCGAACAGCTTGGCCAGCAGCAGGCGATTGCGCTCGCCACCGGACAGGCGGGTGATCGGCGCACGTGCGCGTTCCGGCGAGAACAGGAAGTCCTGCAGGTAGCCGATGATGTGCTTGCGGGTGCCATTTATCTCGATGAAATCGCGGCCCTCGGCCACGTTTTCCAGCGCATTGAGGCCGTCGTTGAGCTGGCTGCGGTGCTGGTCGAAATAGGCGACCTGCAAGCCGGTACCCAGGGTGACTTCGCCAGCCTGTGGCTGCAGTTCGCCCAGCAGGATCTTGAGCAGGGTGGACTTGCCGGCACCGTTGGGACCGATGATGCCGACGCGGTCGCCGCGCAGGATCGTCGTGGAGACGTTGTCCAGCAGCACGCGGCCGTCGTAGGCCTGGGTGATGCCCTCGATCTCGATGACCTTCTTGCCCGACTTCTGCGCGGCAGATACGGCCATGTTGACGTTGCCGCTCAGGTCGCGGCGTTGCGAACGCTCGCGACGCAATGCCTTCAGTGCAGTCACGCGGCCTTCGTTACGGGTACGCCGCGCCTTGATGCCCTGGCGGATCCAGATTTCTTCCTGGGCCAGCAGTTTGTCGAAACGCTGGTTTTCCTGTGCTTCGGCATGCAGGCGTTCTTCGCGGCGGCGCAGGTAGTTTTCGTAATCGCCGGGCCAGCTGGTGACCTGGCCGCGGTCGATCTCGACGATGCGCGTGGCCAGCGCACGCAGGAAACTGCGGTCGTGGGTGATGAAGACGATGCTGCCTTCGAACTGCTTGAGGAAACCTTCCAGCCAGGCAATCGCGTCGATGTCCAGGTGGTTGGTGGGCTCGTCCAGCAGCAGGATGTCGGGCTTGCGCACCAGCGCCTGGGCCAGCAGCACGCGGCGCTTCATGCCACCGGATAGCGCGGCGAAGTCGGCGTCTTCCGGCAGCTCCAGTTTGGTCAGCACTTGCTGCACGCGCAGGTCCAGGTCCCAGCCATGCTGGGCCTCGATCTTTTCCTGCGCATCGCCCATGGCTTCCATGTCGCCGTCATGCAGCGCGTGGTGATAGAGCGCCAGCAGGTGGCCCAGGTCGCCCAGGCCTTCGGCGACCACGTCAAACACGGTGCCATTGGTGTCTTGCGGCACTTCCTGGGCCATGCGCGCGACCACCACGCCGTTCTGCAGGCGCACCTCGCCATCATCGGGCAGGATTTCGCCGGCCAGCAACCGCATCAGGGTGGATTTGCCCGCGCCGTTGCGCCCGACGATGCAGACGCGCTCGTTGGGTTCCAGGGTGAGGTCGACGTGTTCGAGGAGGAGCGGTCCGCC
>JBDTPP010000035.1:0-24878 GCA_039932615.1 Pseudoxanthomonas sp. | reverse complement strand
GGGTGCTGGCATTGGACGAACCGCCGAACCAGTTGGTGGTCTTGCCATGGGCGAAATGCGCATCGACTTCACGTGGATGCACCGCACCCCGTTCGGCGATGAACTCGCGCACCGCCTGTGCCTGCTTCCAGCGCGCCGGAGTCCATGCGACGCGCGCGTCTCGCGGATGCATCAGTGCGTTGTGCGCGCGCGGCAGGAAGCCATAGTTGACGAAGAAGTCCTCTTCCAGCGCCAGCCGCGGATAACGCCGTTCCAGTTCGCCGGCGCGGTAATCGATCACGCGATGACGCAAGGTCAGGTCCTGGGCGCGTGCCGGTGCGCGGATCGGATCGGCCTGGACGAAGCCGAGCTTTCCGATTGCCCGCATCAGCGTGGTCGGCTTGAACAGCGAACGGGCGACGGCGTAGCGACGCAGGTGGTCGAGGGTCAGGGGCATGGATCCATAATGCCAGTCGGCCCGACCTGATTTCGAGACCCAGGATTTACGCAGTCATACACCACGCTGCGCGCACAGATCTACGGTCGTTTCACGCGCGGAGCCAATGGCCCTCCGGTCACGCGCGGCCGTGGCAAGGAACAGCCAGTTCCGTAGATGACCCGCAGTCCATCACCGTAATCCGCCCCTGCGATGTCGGGGCAACCATCGCTGTTGATATCACCGGCCGCAAGACCCGAGCTTTCATAATGGGTCGTTACGTTCTCGGGCAGTGGCATCAGAACCTCGCTCGACATTCCTGATGCTGTCTGCAGGTAATAGCCGATCGCGCTCCAGCCTGGGTGCATGGTCACCAGATCCATGAGCCCGTTCCTGTCCAGATCTACGGCCACCAGAGGTTCTGGAGTCTCGTATGAGGCCATCATCACCGGTACGGGCGACAACATACCCGTGGTGCCCTGGTGGATTATTTTTATGTAGGTTGGAGTGTTCAAGGGCTCGGAAAGGGCGACGTCATTCAAACCGTCCGCGTTGAAGTCTCCAATGGCAAGGCCCGCATGTCTCACATAGGGCCTTGAGTAATCGTAAACCTGCGGCGGCTTGAAGCCTTTGACTCCGTCATGCGCAAATACCCAGAGCCGATTCAACCACTGCCCTTCTGAAATCACCAGATCCTCGAATCCGTCGCCAGTCACGTCGCCGATCTTCAGGTCGTTGTAACCCATGGCCTCCGTCGCCAGCTCCGCTGATTCCCGCATGCCGCCCTGGCCATTGCCATACACCAGCGTGGCCCCGTGTTCCCAACTCTGACCAATCACATCCAGGTTGCCGTCGCGATCTATATCCATGACACCCAGATCGATCATGCGCTCGGGCAGTGGAATGAGCGCAGGGGTAAAAACCTGTGCTCCACCGAGCGCGATGGTGATCCCCTGATCGTGGCCAACGATTATGTCCTTCACCCCATCGTTGTTCATGTCTCCCAGAGCCAGTCCTGCAGTCTCACTATAGGAGGCATATTCGAATTTGATTGGCGCGGCCAAGCCTCCGGAAGCATCCTGCCTGTAAACGAAAACTTTACGGTCGTCCGGATAACCAGTACGCATCGTTGTCAGAACGACATCCTGCTTGCCATCGCCGGTCACGTCGCCGATGGCGACGGACTTGGCCAGCCCTTGTTCAATCGGAAAAATCGTGAATGCCTCGAAGCGAAATCCTTCGCCACTGGCAGACGCCCTTCCTGCACTCTCCGGATTGCTTCTGTGTGCTATTCGAGAAAATCCATAGCCTGTCGTTGCCGCGCCCATCCTTCGGCGAGCCGGATCTCTGCCAGAGACAAAGGATGCTCCGGTACTGGAAATATATCCCTCAGCATCACCTTGCCCAGCCGTTTGCCTTGTCATGCGTACGGTTTTGGATCCAGTCTGGATAGACAGGTAAGCCGCGCTGCCACCAGCCGCTGTCACAAGCACCAGCGCTATGGCACTTGTCTTCTTCATCGATTCTCCCCCAGAACGTTCATTCAATATTCCCGATTGCCGACCGTTCTGCAAGGAAGGCGATGATCTCGACCCAAACGAACGGTGACGGGCTCAAGCCCATCCGGCGGGTTTCTCGATTCATCGACCAGACCGGGTTCACATCACCCACCCGGACCCTCTCGCGATTCCAGCAACAGTTTCAGATCACGACCATCGCTGGCCACGTTGCCGCTGTAGTCGCGCGCGGTTATGCGCAGGGTGTAATCACCGGCTGGCAGTGCGTCCGTTTGCCAAGTACCGGTGGCAACTTCGCCGTCGCGCACGGTGTTGGTGAGCAGGTACTTGAAATGGGTCGCCGCGCTGCCATGCACGGTGATGCCGCTGCCGGGCGCGTAAACCACCTTCACTGCATCCCGATCGGAGGGCATCCGGTTGAATTCGATGTTCATGCGCGGCGCCTCGAAGCCCGGCAGCGGCGTGCCGTCCGCGCGCAGTACTTGATAGCCCAGCGCGTACAGGCCCAGCCGACGCCGCGGCAGGTTGTTGTCGACCTGGTCCCAGGCATCGACCACGATCTGCACGCCGGTGCCGCGCGGCACCAGCACTCGGCCATCGGCGCGCCTGGGCAGTGGCCTGTCGCTGGTATCGAGCAGTTCGATGCCATCGATGTGTGGCACGTAATGATCGGCATATCCGCTGAAGCCCAGCGCCACCGCATTGCGTTCGAATCCGCTGGCGCCTGCGCTGAGGTGCACATGGGCCATGCGGTTGATGGTGCCCAGTACATCGCCCGCCTGGAAACGCGTGCCGCGGCGCACGCGAATGCGTTCGGCGTGGCCGGTTTCGTCGCGCAGTAACTGGAAACGCGGCGGATCGAAGACCACGTCACGCGCATCGCGCCCCACCCGCATGTGGATATAGCCGAGGCTGTCAATCGCGAGGCCTTCGCCCTGGTCGCCCAGCCCCCACGCAGCGGACGGACTGCTGACCTTGCCATCGGCGATCGCCAGCACCTGCGCGCCCACGTCGCCGCGGATGTCCAATCCACCATGCAGATGGTGGCGGCTTTCGCCACTGAAGTTGCCGCGCACCTCGCCCAGCGTGCCGACCACTTCGTGCCAGCCGTCCTGAGGGCGCAGCGGCCAGCGTCCGTCGTTGGCGGGCAGTGGATCGGCCGGCGAAGGGCCGACCGCACCCCTCACCGGCACGGCCGCGGTGATCGCCGCATCCACGGGGACGATGCGATGCAGGCGATGGCTGCCGGCATCGCTGACCCACAATCCGCCCCGCGCATCCAGGGCCAAGCCGGCGGGACGCGACAAGCGTTGCGCCTGCGTGGCCCCGGTCAATACCAGTGGCTGGCCGTCGCGGGAAACCTGGATCACGCGCCCCCACGACATCTCGCCCACATAGAGCACGCCATCGTGGGTCAGCGCCAGGCTCATCGGCCGATGCAGCGCGTCCTTCACTGCGTAAGGCGTGGTCACCGTGCCATCGGGGCCGACGCGGCGGATGGCGTTGTTGTAGGTGTCGGCGACCCAGACGCTGCCCGACGCATCGACCACCAATGCGGTCGGCGTATCGAAATGCGCCTGTGCGCGGACGCCATCGCTGTTGCCCGGCCGCTCGCCGCCGGCCAGCGTGCTGACCTGCCCTTGCGTGTCGATCCTGCGGATGCGGTCGTTGTAGGTGTCGGCCACATAGACATTGCCGTGCGCGTCCACCGCCACGCCGATCGGTCCATTGAACTGCGCCTGCGCCGCGGCGCCATCGCGGAACCCGGCCACGCCGGTGCCGGCGACGGTGCTGACCATGCCCAGCGGCGTGATCTTGCGGATGGCGTGGTTGCCGGTATCGGCGACATACAGATTGCCGCCGCGGTCCAGGGCCAGGCCGGAAGGCGTATTCAACCGCGCCGTGGTGCCGTCGCCATCGGCGAAGCCTTCCTCGAAACCGGCCAGCGTGGTGACCGTGCCGTCGCTGCCGATCCGGCGGATGCGGTTGTTGTCGCCGGCATCGGCCACGTACAGCGTGCCGTCCGCGTCCATCGCCACGCCATAGGGATCGTCGAAGCGCGCCATTGCAACGGGCCCGTTGCGCATCCCGCGCACGCCGTCGCCCGCGACGAGCTGCAGTTGTGCATTCCAGCCGAGCGGCGTGGGCGCGGGTCCGGAGGGATCGGGAGTTCTTGGCGCGAAGAAGAACGTAGCGGCCAAGGCAGCGGCGATCAGCGCCAGCGTGGCCCACAACCAGGCGTTACGACTCATGCGGTCCTGCAAATCGGATGCGAGGATGCACGATAGTCAATCGCAGGGAATGGGGGAAGGGCGGGAAAGCACATAGGATGTGCCTCGGTCCGCCATCACCTGCACCTGATTGCATCGACGCCGGAACGAAGAGCGGTGGGCCGAGGCCCACCCTGCGGCATACACTGTCGGTGAAGCATGCCGTTGCTGGCAGCCATTGGCGGGAAGTCGCACAGCGTGGACCGCAACAACCGAAAACTCGATGAGCTGCGCCAGCGCATTCCCACCTTCAAATGCATCGTGGGTTGCCACGACTGTTGCGGGCCGGTAACCGCGTCGTCCGAGGAAATGGCCAGGCTTCCGGTAAAGACCGAAGCCGAGCACGAAGCCGCGCTGGCCGGGCTGAGCTGTCCGCACCTGGGCGAGCATGGTTGCGAGGTCTACGGCGAGCGTCCGCTGATCTGTCGCCTGTTCGGCACCACGCCGCGCCTGCTGTGCCCGAACGGGATGCGCCCGGTGTACATGATCGAACCGCGCACCGAAGCTGAAATCCACCAGTTCCTGGCCAGCACGCGACAAGTGCTGGTCTGAAGCCAATGAGCGTGCCTGAATTCCAATATCCGCCAGTGCTTGCTTTCGTCCTGCCCGTATTCAATCGCGGGTGGAACACGACGGTCCGTCGCGGACACAAGTGGCATTCGGTGACCAAAGCCCGATTGCAACTGGGCGAGGGAAGCCTGTCCCTACCCGTCGAATTGCATACGGAACTGAAGCAATTTTCGGCGCTCACCGGGGCCGATCTCCGCTTCGAACACGATCCCGCCTGTCGCACCGTCGACGGATTGCTGCGGGTGTTGCAACAGATTTACCCTGGATTCGATGCGCAGGAAGAAGTCACCCTTTGCCACTTCCATTTCGACGACCGCTAGCTTTCTGCCGGATGCCTGTCCACTTCGAGGCGCAGGTCCGGGCTTGATCGGATGTTTTGCGTGCGGGATCAAGAGCATCCGGGCAATCCCGGAACTACGAATTCACGCCCGGGTTGACGGTCATCACAGGCCCGCACAGGCGTGTTTCGTTATGCTCGTTGGCTTATCCCGTTAGGCAGGATGTCCTCATTTGAACGACACGTCCCTGGCAACGCGCCGCAAGCGATTGCTGCTGGATCTGCTGGTCATGGCGTCGTTGATCGGCATCACCGCGTGGGTATCACTTGCCATCGCCCGCGTCCCCGGCGGCGTGGCGGCGGTGTGGGTGAGCAACGGGGTCTGGGCCGGGTGGCTGCTGTCGCGTCGCACGTCGCTGTGGCCGGCGTATGTAGCCGTGGGCCTGGCCAGCCTGCTTGGCGTGCGCGGGCTGGTCGGCGATGCACTCCCTTCGATTTTTGGGCTGAGCGCGTTCAACCTGCTGGAAGTGCTGATTGTCGCCGGCGTTATCCGGCGCGCCGTGCCCGACATCGGCAACCCCAGGCGCTGGCTGGGGCTGGGCAGCGTCGCCACGGCCAGCACCCTGGTGGCCTGCGCGGTCTCGGGGTTGCTCGCCAGTACATGGATGCATGCGGTTTCAGACTTGCACTTCGTGCCCAATTTCCTGACCTGGTATGCGGCGCACGTGGTCGGCATGGTGGTGGTGGGGACGCTGACCCTGGTGGCCCATCGCAAGGGCATCGGCATGATCGACGTGCCGGGGCAGCGCTGGGATTTTCTCGGCTGCATGCTGCTTATCGCCGCGATCGGCGGCATGGTTTTCTACCAGTCGGCGTACCCGTTGCTGTTCCTGGTCTATCCACCGCTGTTGTTCGGCGTCTTCCGCCATCGCTTCCCAGGCGTGGTGGTCGGTATCTCGCTGCTGGCCCTGATAGGCCTCATCGCCACCGCACTGGGCCACGGGCCACTGGCACTGGTCCAGGGTGGCAGCGATATCGAGCGCACCATCCTGCTGCAGTTATTCGTCGGCACGGCTTGCGTGATGAGTTTCCCGGTGGCCCTGGGCATGGCCGAACGCGCGCGCCTGACGACCCGCGTGCACGAGAGCGAACTGCGCTACCGGATGCTGGCCGACTATTCGCATGATGTGGTGGTGCGGATGCGCGCGGACGGTCACAGGCTGTACGTTTCACCCTCGGTGCGGGACATCCTGGGCTGGGAACCGGTCGATCTGCTGCGGGCCAGCGACGACCTGGTCCATCCCGACGACCGCGACGTGCAGAGGCAGACTATCTCCGCCGTGATTGCTTCGGGCCAGCCGGTCACCTCGATCTACCGGTTGCGCCACAAGGACGGCCATTACGTGTGGATGGAAGCCGCGGCACGGCCTATTCCCAGCACCGAGAGCAATGCGACCGAGGTCATCTTCGCCGGCCGCGACATCAGCAAGCGCGTGGCCGCCGAACAGGCGTTGCAGGCCAGCCGTGCTGAGCTGGAGGCATTGGCGCGCCTGGACAGCCTTACTGGCCTGGCCAACCGCCGCCTGTTCGAAGAGCGCCTGACCCATGCCCTGGGCCGTTCGCGGCGGCAAGGCCAGGCGGTGGCGCTGATGTACATGGATGTCGATCATTTCAAGCAGGTCAACGACAGTTACGGCCATGCGGCGGGCGATGAAGTGCTGCGGGTCTTTGGCCAGCGCCTGGCCGCATGCGTGCGCTCAGGCGACCTGGTCGCGCGCCTGGGCGGCGATGAGTTCGTGGTCCTGGTCGAGGACCTGGCGGCGCCGGAAACCGCCGAAGCAATTGCCCGCAAACTGATCGCGGCGATGAGCGAAGGCATCGTGGTCGAAGGAACGACGCTGCACGTCACCACCAGCATCGGCATCGCCTTTTCGATGCACCCTGCGGTGTCCAAGACGCTCGCTGCAGCCGCCGACGCGGCCTTGTATGCGGCAAAGAAAGCCGGTCGCAATACCTGGCAATTGCTGGTGACGGACGACCCGGTCAATCCCGCCCCACAGTCGTCAGCCTAGGATCGCAGGGTGGAGCGCGCGGAGCGGCACCCAGGCTTGCTGAAGCCTGCCCAGCCTATGGTCTTCCAGCGCCGCCCGGATGCAGCCGCGCCACCACCCGATCCCGTGCGATGCGTAGTACGGCATGAACATCATCCAGGGTGGTGTCCGGCAGATTGTTGAAGTCCATCAGGCGGTGCTCGAACTTGCGGCCTTTCGTGACCTGCTCGATGGCGAAACGCACTTCCTGCAGGGCGACGCGGCGGTGGTCGTAGCTGCCGAGGATCTCAATGCTGGCGGCGTGCAGCGCGCAGAACAGGCTGCGTTTTCCCGTCACCTCATCATCCTTGCACTCGCGGTCGTCGCTTCGATTCCAGGCCGATGCGTCGCTCAGCAGTTCGCCGGTCCGCACCAGTATCCGCAGGTCCTGTGCGGTGACCGGGAGATCGCGTTGTTCGTACTGCGCCGGATCGCCCTGTTGGGCGCGTTCCGCTGCAGGCGGCGGCGAAGCCGGAACCCCGGCAGCGGTTGCCGCGGACGCAATGCCCCAGGCGACGAAGAGGGGCGGCAGCAGGGTTGCGGTGGCGTTCATTGGCATGGCGGCTATTCCAACTGTTGGCGCATGGTAGTCGCCCGTCTGGTGGCCTCGCCAAGTTCGATCGCCGCACCGGATGCGGTAAAAAGGATCACGGTAAAAAACCCCATTCATCCCGGAGTTCCACCCATGACCGCATCCACTGGCGCAATGTCCCCTGTTCGCCTCGCCATCCTCGTTGCCACAATCACGGTGCTGTCCGCTTGCACCACCACATCCACCGGCGGCGCACGGGTCGTCGGACAACAGGCCACGATGGAAGGCAAGGTGGTCAGCGTGGACATGAATCCCTGGGCCTACGACGGCAACGCGGTGGTCACGATCTCGAATGCCGATGCGGGTACGGTCCGCGTGCAGCTGCCCGCACGCTGGAACCTGTGCAAGGCCCCACCCCTCGGCGACGTGCGGGCGCTCAAGCCTGGTGATCGCGTGCAGGTCATCGGCACCGTAAGCGCGCCGGGCGAACTGGTGGTATGCGCACAGCCGCAGCACCGGCTGCGCAAGATCGAGTGACTGCGCCGATCGCGTAGCAATAGCACGATGCTTTCGCGCGCCTTGAGTTGGATCGGATTGCCGGGGGTCAGGCCAAAAAACAGCAGGCCCCGCAGTGCGGGGCTTGCTGTGGCCAGCAGGACAGGGCCGGGGTCTACTTTTGGGGCGCCGTCTCGGCGGGCGCCGCTTTGGCGGGCGTCTCTTTGGCAGGAGGTGTAGCGACCGGCCTCGCAACAACAGGCGTCACCCGCCAGATTGTGTTGGACAGATCGTCGGCGACGATCAGGGCGCCGCGCGAGTCGACAGCCACGCCAACCGGACGACCGCGGGTCAGGCCATCTTCACCAAAGAAGCCAGAGACGAAGTCGACCGGATCACCAGCCGGGCGGCCATTGCGGAACGGCACGAACACCACCTTGTAGCCGGCCGGCGGATTGCGGTTCCAGCTGCCGTGTTCGCCGACGAATACACCTTCCGCAAAGTTGACCCCCATGGCCGGCGCCGAGAACGCAACACCCAGCGCGGCAACATGCGAGCCCAGGCTGTAATCCGGCGAGACCGCAGCAGCGACCTTTGCCGGATCCTGCGGCTGCACGCGTGGGTCGACATGCTGGCCGTAGTAGCTGTACGGCCAGCCGTAGAAAGCGCCTTCGCGGACCGCGGTCAGGTAGTCGGGGACCAGGTTCGGGCCCAGCTCATCGCGCTCGTTGACCACCGCCCACAACTGGCCGGTGCCGGGTTGGATCGCAAGCGCGGTGGGGTTGCGCAGGCCGGTCGCATAGACCTTGTGCGCGCCGGTCGCCGCGTCCACCTGCCAGACCTGCGCGCGGTCGACCTCGGCGGTCATGCCGCGCTCGGTGATGTTGCTGTTGGAGCCGATGCCGACGTATAGCTGGCTGCCGTCGGCGCTGGCTGCCAGCGACTTGGTCCAGTGGTGGTTGATGGCCGAAGGCAGGTCGGTGACCTTGACCGGCGCGCCGCTGGCCTGGGTCTGGCCTTCGCTGTACTTGAACCGCACCAGCGCATCCTGGTTGGCCACGTACAGGTCGTTGCCGACCAGCGCCAGGCCGTAAGGCGCGTTGAGCTTGTCGGCGAACACGGTCTTCAATTCGTAAACGCCATCGCCGTCGGCATCGCGCAGCAGGGTCAGGCGGTTGCCGCCCTTGATCGTACTCGTGCCCTTGCCCTTGATGTAGCCGGCAACAACATCCTTGGGCTTCAATGTCGGCGCGCTGCCGCCCCGGCCTTCGGCTACGAGGATGTCGCCATTGGGCAGCAGCAGGGTCTGACGCGGGATCTGCAGATCGGTGGCGATGGCGGTGATCGTATAGCCCTGCGGCACGGTCGGCTTTTTGCCGGCCCACAGTGCCGGCTCCGCAATCGTCATCTTCGGCAACAGGCCGCGTTCCTGCGCAGGCAGCGGCGGCGCGTTGCCGTACTGGTCCAGCGTGGGCGCGTTGCCGCTACAGCCCGCCAGCAAGACCGAGGTGCCGATAGCCATGCACGCAGACAACTTGCACCGGTTCATTTCGCAACTCCCGCACGCAGGCTGCGGAATCCGATCCACGTGGCCACGCAGGCCAGCACCGCACTCACCGCCGACAGGATCAGCGCCGTGGGCATGATCGCCCAGGCGTCCTTGGCATGGATCAACGCATTGCAGAAGCCCAGCACCCAGGTCGCGGCAAGCAACGCGCTGTAGAGGACCGAGCCACCGCCGCGGAACAGGTCAATGACCGCGCACAGCAGCGCGATCGCACCGAACAGCAGCGCGCCGATTATCAGCCACGAAGCAAAGTTGCTCCATTCAATCTGGAAGCTGGACCAGTAGGCGTAGTCGGCCAACAGCACGCCGAGGAACAAGGGCACGCTGCCGGCCAGCATGACCGCGTGGAAGGGGTGGATTGCACCGGCAGGGGCGCGGCGGAGCATCGAACTCATCACAAACTCTCCTGATTTGCCGCTCGCGGCAGGACCCATGCTGACATGCACCGGTAAAGGCAGTGCGAAATGCCTGGCGTGCACCTGCTCCGCGGCAGCGGACTCCTGCCGGCAAACACCAGGCCGTCCAGACCCAGCCACCAGCTCGTGGGGACGCCGCGAAGTGCGATGCGAGCTCTGCTGCCCACTCCCCTTCCTTGTCCGGCTACCGCGCCCTTTGCCGGTACACCTGCCATCGGCATCGATGCAAGCACCTGTGCGCGTGACCGTCAGCACTTCCATGTCATCCACCGGGAGGATGCCATGCACAACCCACTGTTGAAGCCATCGGCCCTGGGCCTCCTCGCAGTCATCCTGCCAGGCGCCCCGGCGGTGCATGCGGCCGAACCCGGATCGCTGTCGGACCTGGATCCGGCCATGTGCGAGTAATTGGCCGCGTTGCCGAATGCGCCGATGTCGGTGGAAACCTGCCGGGCCATGCTCGTTGGCCACCCGGGTGGCAGCCCGGCGCAGCGACCCGGCGACGAAAACATGAGCTGCGAACAGATCTTTGCGGAGCTGCACGCCACGCGTGTGGACGGAATTTCGGACGAAGATATCGCCCGCAACGAGGCGCTGACCGAACAAGGTCGCGCCCTCGCCGCGCGCCATGCCGCGGAGATCGCGCGGCAGACGGCGCCTTCACCGCTGGGCCGGGTCGCGGGCGTGTTGCCCAACGCCACCATCGCTGCCCTGATGGCGCTGAGTCAGGCACGCCAGGTCGCCGCCACCAGCAACCTGAAGCGCCAGGACCAACACTACAGCGCAGAGCTCCGCGAGCAGATCGACGCCAATGCCATGGACCTGGATGCGCTGATGGCCAAAAACCCGCGCCTGGCGCAGCTGAGCGAGTTGGCGATCGGCCAGGATTGCCAGCCGCCGGCACAGTAGTGACGGAGTTGCAGACCCGGCGCGTGGAAGCCAGCGCAGGCTCCAATGAATTCTGCAGGTACCATCGCGTCATGGATGGTGATCTCCCCCTTGACGCGTTCCAGCAACCGGGTTGCAAACCGCGGCTGCATGAATTGCCGGTGCGGGACAGGGACGAGTCTGCAAGCTGCGGTTTCGTGGTCGTCGAAGTAGCCCGCTCCTGCTTTCTCGAAGCCTGCGCGTATCTGCGGGACATCCTTTGCCTCGACAACGGTGTTGCCCCTCTGGTCGTCAGCCACTTTCCGTTGTCCACGAGCGACGAGCGGATGTTGCCTGCACGAGTGTCCTGGTTGCGGGTAACGGCAACCATGGACGCGCAGCTGCAGGCCTTGCGAAACGCCCTGGTGTTGCCACTGGAACAGCGTGGACTGGCCTGCGTGGATTTCGCCGAATTTGTCGTGATCCTGGCCAATGGCGGCGAGGCACGACTGAGCCAGGCTTGCGGGGCAACGGCATCGATTGCCTGCGACCGTCTTTTCAAGAAAGAAACATCGCCTGCATGGGTCGCTGCCCCCCGCACATCCGCAAGCCTGCACTTTCGTGCCAACCCCGGTTTCCCGATGAGCGACTTCGACCAGGCCGGACGACGCAGCGAGTCATTGATGGCAGAGGATTCGCTGGTCGTTGTCTCGGCAAACGCATGGAAAGGGGTGGCGTCGCATTGAGCTTGCTGGCGGTGTCCGCACGTGGCTGAAGTTGCACGGACGCTGCCGGGCGATGGCGTGAGCCCGGTTTAACGCTGGGACGCGCATGATCGCCTTCCTTACCCCCGCGAGCGCCCCCCATGACCCAGGCCACCTGGCACGATACCCTCCTCGCCCGCAGCGCCGACACCGTCGTGGTCGAGAACAACCATTATTTCCCCGCCGAATCACTGGTAAGCGATCACTTCCGCGCTTCCGACCACACCACGGTGTGTCCGTGGAAAGGCACCGCGCATTACTACGACGTGGTGGTTGGCGACGCGGTCAATGCAAACGCCGCCTGGTACTACCCGGAACCAAAGGAAGCAGCCGCCAACATCCGCGGTCGGGTGGCGTTCTGGAAAGGGGTGGTCGTAGGAAACAATCCTCATGCAGGCGGTTGATCTGCTGTTGTCTGCGGCAGACGGCGCTGGGCGCCGGTGCCGGTTTGCCGAAGCCAGACGCACGCAAGGCGCTGCCGTGCCGCGAAGCCAACACCGACATGGCGCCAGGCATCGGTTGGATTGGCTGGGTTACGCGTTTCTGTCGCGGCGTAAATTAAGGGCGATAACGCAGCGGCTTCGCTGTCGGAAGCCGCTACGCCCAGTACACCCTGCAGTGACTCAGGGAGCCGGATCGGCGGGTGGATCCTTGCTCCGGGTCCGGGACACCGCGGTGACGATGCCGATACCCAGCAACACGACCGCACCTACCCCGATCCATTGCGGGGCCAGGCCGGCCAGGTGCGCGCCATAAGCCAAACCACCAATCAATACGGCCATTCCGAAGAGATAAATTGCCAGCGACGACATAAGCACGCCTCCTGCCTGTGGACGGGCCATTGTAGGCGGCGTGGGTGACGGCCAGCGTGAGGACGGCTGACGTCGTCATGTGTGGTTGCCCGCGGACAGACACAAGCAATGAAAGTGCACGGGTTGCGCGAATTTGCGGAAGCCAACTCCATTCCCGCCCAGCAACAACTACGTTGGGGTTGGGTTCGCCCATCCCGACCCCTACCGCCGCGTAGAGGCTCACTTCATCCAATCTGTTTCAGCCTCAATTTCAGCAAGTTCTAACGCTTGCCCAGCTTGCCCAACTCGCTGTCCAGCAGGCTGACCATCTTGTGCGCGGCACCGGTGACTGCCTGATCGATGGTGGCGGCGATATCGCTTACGGATGTTGGTTCACGCCCCTCGAGCCGCGCCTCGAGCAGGCATCGCTTGTCAGCGACGCCAGATTTGGAGGCGCTGTTCTCGTCACTCAGGTGCACTTCCAGCCTGGTGATCTGACTGGCAAAGCGCGCCAGAAGCCGATTGAGGCTTTCCTCTATGCCCTCGACCTTGGAATCATGCCCAGAAATATTCTTGTCGGTATTTACCTGGATCTTCATATCGATTGTCTCCGTTGATGTTGAGCGCAGGCCTGACGCCTGGCCAGCTTGACCGGCAGCAGGGCAGAGCCCCGGCGCCTTGCCAGGAAACGCCAGCGACTGGCGGGAACCACATGCGTATCAGGAATTCAAAAGTCCGCGCCCCGCCTGTCGCCGTGGCGGTATTGAATATCGCGCAACGAACACCCCGCAGGATGCGGCGCGCTACGCACCGCATCTTGCGGGTATGTAATGACAACTCAGCTGGCGGCCTTGAGCGCCTGCTTGCGGTTGCGCATGATGTTGTGGCACTCAAGCACGCGCGGCATGTACTTCTCGGCGGACATCTTCGCCGCAGCCGGGGTGTCCTCATCGCTGATCGTATCCCTGAAGGCGCCAAGCAGGCGATCCTCGGTTTCCTCGAGTTCGGCCACATAGGCATAGTTGGCATCGCCCAACGCGGCCCGAACCTTGCCGTAAGCCTGCTGCATCGTACCCACCATCGTGCCGTGCTCGGCGGGCTTGCCTCCGGTGGCGGTCACATCCGCACTCAGGCCGGCGACGATGTCGCGCTTGTGCGTGGCCATCTGCGCAAATAGCGCTGACAACTCGGCATCCTTCACCTTGCCGGCCGCTTCGGTGTAGAAATCGCCACCGTCGCGGGCAATCTCGATCAGGTCGTTCAAGCTGTGCTCGATCTTCTTTTCCATGTTCATTATTCAATTTCTCCTCGAATGTGCGGCACAGCCTGCACTAGGGGGCATAAACATGGCGTGCAATCGGCGTACACGAATCCATTACATGGAGACACGTGCGTTGCTTGTGCCCCATCCACGATCACGCAGCGCATCCAAAGTTCATTTACCGTTTGTGGAACGGCGATGTTGAGTCGCTGCCACCGGTACTCACTTGCTTGCGCGTGTTTTCGTTTTCACCCTGCGTAGCAGCCACGGACGGCCGAAGCAGGCCACCAACACCAACAGGCCGAACATCGCCAGCGCGATGGGTGCCGTTCGCCACAGTCTTTCAACCAGGACAAGCGCCGCAGTGGCACTGGCAAGGGCGCCGAAACCGGTAATGAGGCGGCGTCCTGCCCGGGCGTGGTAAGCCAAGGCGCTGACAATTGAAAACGTGCACAGGAACGCCAGGCTGGCAGCCTCGACCAGTGCTGAAAGCGTGCCGATCGCGGCGAATGCCGCCGCCATCATTCCCAGCGCAAGGACCGCGCGGTTGGGCACGCCAGAACTGTTCCTATGGTCAAGCGCGACGGGCAAGTCGCCCTGCTGGGTTACGTCGTGGGCGAGGCGCGATGTGGCGAACAACGTGGAGTTGATAGCCGAGCCCGTGGAGAATGCAGCCGCTATGGTCACCACTACCAGCCCGGGCGTGCCGAATGCCCGCTGGCCCGCGAGGGAGAGCGCCACTTCCTTGTGCGCAACCACCGAGTCGGCGCCGATCAGCATCGGCGTGCCCAGCGCGATCGCGACGTAGACGACTATCACCACGGCAATTGCCCACAGCACCGCGCGCGGCAGGGTCCTGTCCGGATCGACGATATCCCCGTAGTCGTAGGCGAGAAGTTGAAACCCCTCGTAGGCCATGAACACCGCGGCGGCGCCGAACACCGCGGCCGCCAGGCTGGCATCGGGCACCCCCCGCGACAGCATTGGCGGATCCCATTGCATCAATCCATAGCCGGCCAACACCACCAGCACCGTCAACTTGAACCACACCAGCAAGGCCTCGACGCCACTGGCCTGACCCACGCTGCGCAGGTTGAGACCGATGAAGACGGCCATGATCGCCATGGCGGCGGCGCGAGCGAACCACGCGCCCAGCCCGAACACATACGCCAGGTATTGCCCAAACGTGAATGCGTAGACGGCGTTGGTCAAGACGTAGCCGATGATCAGCACCCACGCCAGACTGGCGGCAGAGTGCGGTGCACCCACCTTGCGCAGGAACAGATACGCACCACCGCCTTGATGGTAATGCGCAGACAGACGGGCGTAGCTATAGCCTGCGGCGAGTGCAATCAGGCCGGCGGCCAGGAAGCTCAGCCAAGCCCATCTCCCGGCAATTCCAATCACCACGCCCAGTGTCGAGAAGATCCCGCCACCCACCATGCCACCCACCGCCATTGACCAACTGGCGTTGAATCCCATCTTGTCTGCCAGCTGGGTCAGGACAACCTCGAAGTCAACAAGTGCGCCAATGGCAGGAGTGCGCTTGGCAGCGGCCAGGTTCTGGCAATCAGAGCATGCCGCGCGTTCCGATGAAGTAAAAACCGTGTGGGAGTGGGTCGCGCCCTTGTTTCAGACAGGTTGAATGGGCGTCATGGCGTTTTCGGGACCTGGCGATCGCGGCACCTATGAACGACATGGCCCAGTTTTTTAACGCAACGAGCATCAAGGACGGCACTCGTGCGGATCTGATGACCGCAGTCCAGCCTGACCCCGCTCCGCATCACACCGGGGGACATGCGCGCGAGCGCAAACCTTGGAGTAACCCATGCAGGCAGTTCAGTCGAGCGAACCTCTACGGTGTGTCTCACAGCTGCGACTTGATTGGCAGCACGATCTTCTCGAACAGCTTTTCCTTGAGCGGCCGCGCCTGCCAACGCGCCAGGGTGTACTGCCTGGCGTGGGCCAGGTCTTCTTCGAACACGGCAGTCATCGCCTTGGCGAAGTCGGCGTCGTACAAGTTCAGGCTGGCCTCATCGTTGAGGCGGAACGAGCGGATGTCGAAATTGGTGGAGCCCACCGAGACCAGCTCCTGGTCAACGATCAACATCTTGTTGTGCATCATGGTCGGTGTGTACTCGTGGATTTCCACCCCGGCCTGCAACAACGGTCCCCAGTCCGCCTTGGAGGCCAGCCGCACCGCGTCCGAATCGATGTGCTCGCCCGGGAGCAGGATGCGAATGCGCACGCCGCGCCGGCGTGCTTGCAGTAGTGCGCGCATCAGCAATTCATCCGGCACGAAATAGGCCGCTTCCAGGTCGATGCCTTCGCTGGCCGCCGCGACCGCCATCAAGTACATCAGATGCATGCTTTCACTGCCGCCCGCAGGCGAAGCCGTGAACAGATGCGCGTCGATGTCGCCCACCGGCGCCAGCGCCGGGAAGTAAGCGTCGCCGTTGACGATCTCGCCGGTGGTCTTGATCCAGTTGTCGTTGAACGCGGCCTGGAGTTGCGCCACCACGGGCCCCTCGACGCGGAAGTGGATGTCGCGCCAGTGCTCCGGGTCCTGCGCGTGACCCGACCATTGGTCGGCGATGCCCACGCCCCCGGTGAATCCAACGCGGCCGTCCACCACCAGCAGTTTGCGGTGGGTGCGGTTGTTGATGCGCGCCAGGCTATACCACTGCAGTGGCCGATAGCGGTGCAGGCGCACGCCGGCGTCTTCCATCTCCTGCAACGCCTGCTCCTCCATCTTGATGCTGCCGGCCCAGTCGATGATGACGTTGACCGGCACTCCGGCGCGGGCGCGCTCGATCAAGGCCTGGGTGAACTCCCGGCCGATCTGGCCGGACCAGTAGATGTAGGTCTCGAAGGTGATCGAGGTCTTCGCAGCCACGATGGCCTGGAGCATGGCCGGGAAAATCTCGTCCCCGTTCTGCAGCGGCGTGATCCGGTTGCCACCGACGATCGCCGGCCCCAGCAGCACGCCCATCTCGCGCTTGAAGGCCGGGTCCGTGACCCCGTAGCGGTGGGCCACGACCTCCTCCAGCTTCTTTTCGGGAGTGGCGAAGTTCAGGCACACGACTACCACCAGCAGCGTGGCCAGGGCGGTGGCCACAACGGCTACGATCATTTTCTTGCGACTCCAGTTGCGGCGCATCGACATCCCCCGATGGATATATCATCCGCAGACGCCGTGGGCATCGCGTGAACACCAATAGTGCCGGAGTTCAACGCAGACCCGGTGATCTCCCTGGATCTGATGGGTTGGGGTGAGCTTTCGAACCCGGCATCCTTGAGCGACCTCCCACGCGTCGGGTCCGCGTCCATCACCCCGGCCTGTTTCGTGGGTTCAAGACAATGCGCGCTCGATGTCCTCCAGCGGGGAGTTGGTAAGTGTCTTGGCTAGTTCCGCCACCAATCGCTGGGTGACCTCCTTGTGCAGGAGCGGCCGCATCCGTCCCAGGGTGCCGGGATCCGCAACCAGGACCAGGTGTTCGTAACGGTGTTTGAGGGCACCTTCGTTCAGCGCATGTGCCAGCTGTTTGGCGAAGGTCGCCTCGTCGATCTGCTTGCCGGTGGACTCACCGGGCATGCTGCCTGCCGGACCGTCGTCGTCCATGTTCATCAGCTCGAGCATTTCATGCTGGTGCAGCGAAATCGACTTTCCATCCCCGCGATTGCGGAACATGCGTGCGCCTTCACCGTCCGCGACCACCACCAGTGCGTCTTTGGGAATCGGGTTCATCGTGCCTCTCCTTGCGTGCCGGGACAGCACCGTGCGATTCGCATGCAGGATGCTGCGTTCGACCTCCAATTTCGCGTATCGCCGGTTAAGTGACTGCGAACGATTCGTTGAACGGGACAAGTACCGTTTCTAGCAGCAGTAGAAGGCAGGACCATCCACACTTTTCTCCACGCGTGGGTGACACCTGGCGTGGGCGCACTGGGGCTGTCATCTTGCCGGTCGCATGGTCAGCCAAATGATGGTGAACTGGGCCCTGTCGGTGTACGGAGGAAACTTGCGATGGCAATCAACGAAACAACCCACGACAAGAGGGCTTCGGTCGCCTCGGCAGCGGCCCGCTCCGGGCTAGAGGGCCCGACGCACGTAGCGGACCTTGCAGATTGGCTGGTACAGCTGCCACGGGGCCGCGCGCTTGCGTATATCGCGGCGCTGCCACTCGGGCGTCGCGCCCAGACGTTCGAGTGTCTTCCCTTGAACTTACAGGCGGAATTCGCGCGCAGCATGGGGCGGCAGCAACTGGCCGAAATCGTCACCGAGATGGATGCAGATGATCGCGCGGATCTGTTCAATCAACTGACCTCGGGGGAGCAGCAGCGCCTGATGCTGGATCTGGCGCCCGAGGAACGCGACGACATCCGCCGGCTGTCAGCTTATGCCGAGGGCACGGTGGGCGCGATCATGACCACGGACTATGCGATTCTGGGCGCAAGCATGACGGCGTGCGATGCAATCGCCGAGTTGCGGCGTAGCGCGCCGAGCAAGGAGACGATCTATCACTCCTATGTGCTGGACGACGATCGTCGCCTGATCGGGGCGGTGTCGTTGCACGAACTGATCCTCGCCGCCGACCAGATACGGGTGGCGGACATCATGGATTCTGATCCGGTTTCGGTGCGTGTGGACTCCGGCCAGGAGGAAGCAGCGCGCAAGATTGCCCACTACAACTTCCTGGCACTGCCGGTGCTGGGCAAGGACGGCAAGCTGGAGGGCATCATCACCCATGACGATGCGGCCGATGCCCTGCAGGCAGAAACCACCGAAGACTTCCAGAAGATTTCAACCGTGCTGCCGTTCAACCAGAGCCTGCGCGAGGTTGGGATAGGCGTGCTTTATTCCAGGCGAATATTCTGGCTGGCGCTGCTGGTTTTCGGCAATCTCTTTTCAGGGGCGGGCATCGCCTACTTTGAAGACACCATCCTGGCCTATGTGTCACTCGTGTTTTTCCTGCCACTGCTTATCGACAGCAGCGGCAATGCCGGGTCGCAGTCGGCCACGCTGATGGTCAGGGCGCTGGCAACGGGCGACGTCGAGCTCAAGCACTGGCGCCAGCTGATCCTGCGCGAACTGGCGGTGGCCGCGGCCCTGGGCGCGACCATGGCGATCCTTGTCTTTCCTCTGGGCGCCCTACGCGGCGGTCCAGAGATTGCATTGATAGTGGGCTCTACCATGCTGATCCTGGTGGTGGTCGGCTCGCTGGTCGGCATGTCCCTGCCCTTCCTGCTCAGCCGACTCGGCCTGGATCCGGCGACGGCCAGCGGGCCTCTGGTGACTTCAATTGCCGATGCGGTCGGCGTGCTGGTCTATTTTTCGATTGCCACGATGGTGCTGGGACTTTAGGACCATCGCAAGCAGATCGCCCGGCGCAGGCCAATGTTGTTTGACAGGTCAAGCCTTGGGTTGGAAGGGCTGACCCTGCCTGCGGCGATGGGCGACTCTGCACGCGCGTGCTGTTTTCACGACAGGCGTGAGGCGAACCGCCTAGGCTGTGCGCATGGCGCGCAAACCAACCTTGAAGCTGGCCACATTCAATGTAAATGGCATCGGCGCGCGCCTGCCGCACCTGCTGGCGTGGCTGGCGAAGGAAACACCCGACGTCGTCGCGCTGCAGGAGCTCAAGACGACGGACCAGGCGTTTCCCGCAGGCGCTCTGGAGGAAGCAGGTTACGGGGCTATCTGGCAGGGCCAGCGTTCGTGGAACGGTGTGGCGTTGCTGGGGCGCGGGGTGGTGCCAATCGAGAGTCGCCGCGGGCTGCCCGGGGACCCGCAAGACCAGCAAAGCCGGTATATCGAGGCGGCCATCCACGGCATTGTGGTGGCAGGCCTGTATCTTCCCAATGGCAATCCACAACCGGGCCCCAAGTTCGACTACAAGCTGGCGTGGATGGAGCGGCTGGCCAGGCATGCCAGGACGCTGGTCGATTTGCCGCATCCGGTGTTGATGATGGGCGACTTCAATGTCATCCCCACCGACCTGGATGTCTACGACCCCAGGTCCTGGCGCAAGGACGCCCTGATCCAGCCCGAGTCACGCGCCGCTTACCAACGGCTGCTCGAACAGGGATGGACTGATTCACTGCGCAAGTTGCAGGGTGAGGAGCGGGTCTACACGTTCTGGGATTACTTCCGCCAGCATGCCGAACGCGATCGCGGGCTGCGCATCGACCATCTGCTGGTCAACCCGGTGTTGGCCAAGCGCCTGAAGAGCGCAGGCGTCGACCGCTGGGTCCGCCTGCAAGCCAAAGCCAGCGATCACGCGCCTGCGTGGATCCAGGTGGAAGTCGGCTGATCAGGAAGCGCTCCGCCACCATCGACTACGACGTGTGCCAACCGCACTGCTCACCACCAAGCTGATGATGAAGCCGGTACTGGCGAAGTACTGAGCAGGGTGACTCATGTTGATTTCCTGTTTCTGGCAGGTCGCTTGGGTAAAAGTACTCACACAGCGGGCAAACAGGTTGGCGTGAGCTTGCAAACCCCAACCTCCTTCCGCATCGGACTTCGAAGCATTGGGGTTCACTTCGTTCACCCCAACCTATGTCGCTCATTGCGCGAATGATGCTGCGCGCCTGCGGCTTGTCGCATTCTGCGCGGCCTGTGGGGTCGTGCTGGCGCCCGGGGAGCCGGGCATTCCATGTTAATGTCCGGCTGCCCCGATGGACGGCGGAGTGCTTGCACACACGCCGGGGCGATTGCCATGTGGATACTGCGTCGCCTGCGGTTCGCGGACGTGCGGTGACCGATGCCCGATTGATTCCCAAGGAGATGACATGTCGAAACTGCTCGATCTGATGAAGAAGCTCGGAAGCGACGCCGCGCTGGCCGCGGAATACGGAAAGGATCCGGAGGCGGTATTGCATCGCGCCGGGGTATCCGACGAGGAACGCAGGGCGATGCTGGAGAGCGATTACGCGGCGGTCGGGAAACTGACCGGACTGGCGGACGGCCAGTACGCCACCAACCACACCATCAAGGCCTACGACAAGTAACCGTCGATCTTCATCGCCAGACGCTTGCCTGTGTTCCGGCTGGTCGCGATCGCATTGCTGTCGCTTGCGCTCGCCTGCGTGCCGGCCGCCGTGGCCCAGTCGCCCGCCGACGACGCGTTGCCTGCGGACGCCGCAGCGGAGGCGAAGGTCCAGGAGATCGAGGGGCTCGCGGTCACCGCGCACTGGAGCAAATCGGATGCAAAGATCGAGGCCCTGGCGCAGCAGCGCAGTGCGCTCACGCCGCTGCAGCGGCAGCGCATCGATTTCGTCAGCCTGCGCAACCGCGCCCTTGCCGGTGACCAGCCCGCAGCGCTGAAGGGCTTGACCGAGCTGTTGAAGCAGGACCTGCCGGTGCCGTTGCGCGTGCGTGTCTACACCACGGCCACCGGCGTTGCCGCCAACCTCGAGGACTGGCCGCTGGCGTTCGCCTGGCTCAACGAGGGCCTGAAGTACCTGCATGAGAGCCCTGCGGAATCGGCCAGGCTGCTCGGTGCCGCCAGCTACCTGCACACGCTGGTCGGCGAGACCGGAAGGGCACGGGAGCTGGCGCTGCAGGCCCTGCAAATTGTCGAAAAACAGGACGACCCGCGCGCGCTGTGCCTTGCCCTGAGCGACGTGGCACTGGCAGAGGACCATGCGGGTCATTTCAGCGAGGCGGAGAAATGGCGCCATCGCCAGATCGATGCCTGTGACCGGGCCGGCGATCCGATCTTCGTCGCCAATGGCAAGTACGGCGTGGGCAAGATGGCGGCGGCCCAGGGACACCACGCCGAGGCGTTGAAGTGGGGGCGCGAGGCGCTTGCGGAGTTCGAGGCCGTAGGCTTCGCAGTCGGCTCATACAGTGCCCGCCTGGTCATCGCCGAAAGCCTGATCGCCACGAACCGGCAGCTCGACCAGGCCCAGGCAATGCTGGTCGACACCCTTCGGTACTACCGGGAACAGAAATCGGACCTGGCCATCGCCGAGACCGAACTCTTGCTCGCAAGGCTGGCCGAGAAGCGCGGCGACATCGCCGCAGCGCTGTCCCACACCAAGCAGGCGATGGTGGTCTCGGGAGCGGTCGAGGTCGTTGCCCGCGAACGTCGGCTGGCTTACCTGCAGGTGCAGTTCGACACCCGCTTGAAGGAACAGCAGATCGCCTTGCTCGAATCCGAGAAGCAGGTCGCTGCCCTGCAGGTCACCGCGAACAGGCGCTGGCAATGGCTGCTGGGCCTGGGCCTGGCCGGGTTGCTGGTCATCGCGATCCTGCTGTCCGTCCTGCTACGCCGTTCGTTCCGCGATCGCCGCCGTTACCGCTGGCTGTCCGAACACGACAGCCTGACCCGGCTGCTCAACTACCAGCAACTGCGCAAGCTCGGCGAGGCGGCGTTCGCGCGTGCCCGCGACAGCGGACGGCCATTCACCGCGATCGTCGCCGACATCGATCTGTTCAAGCAGGTCAACGACCGCCATGGCCACGCCGCCGGCGACGAGGCGCTGCGTTCCCTCGGCACATGGCTCAGCGAAACCGTCGGCGAAAACGGCATGGTCGGGCGCAGCGGCGGCGATGAATTCACGATCCTCCTCGAGGCCGACGCGGCGCAAGCCGAGGCGATGATGCAACGCCTGCGCGGCCGGATCGAACCGGTCACCGTGTTCGGGCACACGTTCCGCTTCAACATCAGCTCCGGGGTCTGCCAGGCCGACGGACACGCCGCCACGCTGGAGCAGTTGATCCACCAGGCGGACCAGGCCCTGTACCGGGCCAAGCACGAAGGCCGCGACCGCGTGGTCCGCGCGGGCGATGATCCTGCCATCGCATCGGCGCCGGCCGCGGGCCTGGTGGTGGTCGGCAGCGGCATCCAGTTCGGCCGCCACGCCAGTGAGCGCTGCCTGTCGGAAATCCGCGAGGCGCAGGTGGTGTTCTGCCTGGCCGACCCGTTCGCGCTGGCGATGATCCACGGATTCCGCCCCGATGTGATCAACCTCGGCGCCCATTACGCCCGCGGCAAGGATCGACGCCAGACCTACCGCGAGATCGATGCGGCAATCATGGCCGAGCTCCGCGCTGGCAAGCAGGTCTGCGCGGTGTTCTACGGCCACCCGGGCGTGTTCGCCGACGTGCCACACGAAGTGGTGCGCAAGGCACGCGCCGAAGGCATCCCGGCACGCATGGAGCCGGGAATTTCCGCAGAGGCCTGCCTGTACGCCGACCTGGGCATGGATCCTGGCCTACGCGGCGTGCAATCGATGGAGGCGACCCATTTTCTCGTCTACGACCGCCAGCCCGACACCGCCGGCCTGGTGCTGCTGTGGCAGGTGGCCCTGTCTGGTGACCTGTCCTGCACCCGCCTGCACGCGGAGCGCGAAGGCGTGCAGGCGCTGGTCGACAAGCTGCTGCGCTGGTACCCACCCGGGCACGAGGTAATCCTCTACGAAGCGGCGCGACTGCCGATCGAGACTCCGCGCACCGAACGCCTTGCCCTGCGCGACCTGCCCGCGGCGCATTACGAGGAATACACCACGCTAGTGATCCCGCCACTGGGCGAGTTGCGCGACGACCCGCGCCATGCATCTGGCGCCTGCGCGTCCTGGAAAAGTAAATAGGTTGGAGGAACCCCAACTTCCCTCCGCGACAGATTCCTCGACGTTGGAGTTCACTTCGTTCACCCCAACCTATCCCGCTACAGCTTTTTTAATTTCGGCGCGGCCGCTATCCGGCGTCGTCCCCGACACGCTGCACGCGCTTGCGATACGCGCCGACGTTGTTGCCCGAAATGCTCGTCGCCTGCGTGCCGTTGTTTTCGCCGATTTTCTCGTCCGAGCCGGTGACCGGCTTGGCCTCGACCGCGGTTTCGCGTTCGAAGGCGTGCGATTTGTCGGTGTTGCGGTAATACCGGTACAAGGCCCAATACAGCCCGGCCGCGCCGGCCGGGCCGATTGCCAGCAGCCAGAGTCCACTGTCGTCGCTCATGAGGTGCCCACCATGATCCAGAGTGCGATGCCTTCGAGGAAGGTGCCCACCGTGAGCGCGGCCGTGAGCAGTTTCCACTGCTGCACGGGCACGCTGCCCATGGTCTCGCCGGTGCGGCCGTTGACCGCGATGTAGTGCAGCATGCCGCCGTTGGCGCCCGGCTGATGGTATGAATACAGCCAGACCGGCAAGTACATCGCTACCCAGCGCGTGCCGTGGACGCGGATGCGCTCCTGCTCCCAGCGCACGCCGCGACCGTAACGGTTCACCGATGCCTCGACCCGGGCGCGACCGACCGACAACAACTGGTCCTCCAGCCGCGGCCGCAGGTGCTCCACGTCGCTGTTGCGCTTCTCCGAGGTGAAGCCCGACAGGTAGGACGCGTTCCACTTCACCGCGTTCCTGGTGTCGAATGGCAGGATGGTGTTGATGATGTTGTTGGTGTTGCTGGCCGTGTCCAGGTTGCCGCGTTCGGTCGAGGACTCCAGCGGCAGGTCGTCCACGGTGAAGTCGACGTGTCGTTGCACCTGGTACACGTCGGCATCGTAGTAGGTCTTCTTCTTGTCGCCGGTGCCACGCGTGTAGCTGCGCGTCTGCACCTCGCCCTGGCCGGCGACGTCCACGCTGACGTTGCCATCGACGATCATGTAGGGCAGGTAGACGCCCACCACATTCTCTGGCGTGAACTGTTCCTTGAACGCCTTCAGCGCGAACAGCTTGCGCTTGTCCACGAACTGGCGGATGCGCGCGACCGCGTCGTCTTTCTTGATGTGGAAGGGCAGCACCGCATCGGGTACCGCGCCGTTGGCCACTTGCTCGTTGACGCCGAGGACGTGCCGGCACCAGTGGCAGCGTGCGGTCATCGCATTGTCGGTATTGACCGTCACCTCGGCGCCGCAACCGGTGCACTTGAAGCTCATCAGGCTGGCCGCGTCGGCAGCGATGTCGCGCGCACCGGAGGCGATGACCGTGCCCTTGAGCTGGTCGAGGCCCACGCCCAAGCCGAATTCCTCCTCGACCCGCGCGCCGTCCCATTCGTTGCGGCAGTACAGGCAGACCAGCAGGTCGCTGCCGGGCTT
>JBDTPP010000034.1:0-26000 GCA_039932615.1 Pseudoxanthomonas sp. | reverse complement strand
GGGCCTTGCCGTCCGGGGTCGGGATCAACTGCTGCGCGACCACGCCCTTGAGGTTGAGGGAGAGATCCATCAGCAACTGCCCGCGCCGGTCTTCCGGGAAGAAGTTGATGATGCGGTCCATGGCCTGGTTGGCGTTGTTGGCGTGCAGCGTGCACAGCACCAGATGGCCGGTTTCAGCAAAGGAAATGGCGTGGTCCATTCCTTCACGGGTGCGCACTTCGCCGATCATGATCACGTCGGGCGCCTGGCGCAAAGTATTCTTCAACGCGTTGTCCCAGCTGTCGGTGTCGATGCCGACCTCGCGCTGGGTGATGATGCAGCCTTCGTGCTTGTGCACGAACTCGATCGGGTCCTCGATGGTGATGATGTGGCCGGTCGAGTTGAGGTTGCGGTAGCCGATCATGGCTGCGAGCGAGGTGGATTTACCCGTGCCTGTCGCGCCGACGAAGATGATGATGCCGCGCTTGGTCATCGCCAGCGTCTTGATGATCGGCGGCAGGTTCAGTTCTTCCACCGAGGGGATGCGCGCCTCGATCCGGCGCAGGACCATGCCGACCTGGTTGCGCTGGTAGAAGCAGCTGACCCGGAAGCGGCCCACGCCGGCCACGCCAATGGCGAAGTTGCACTCGTGGGTCTTCTCGAACTCTTCGCGCTGCGCCGGCGTCATTACGTTCAAGACCAGGTCGCGCGACTGCTGCGAGGTCAACGGCGTCTGCGTGATCGGCGAGATCTTGCCGTTGACCTTGATCGACGGCGGCATGCCTGAAGTGATGAAAAGATCAGACGCCTTCTGGTGCGCCATCAGCTTGAGGAACGAGGTGAAATCGATGGTGCTCATGGAATTACCCCTGGAAGAGGCCACCTTCCGGACAGGTTGGTGGTGGGTGGTTCGCGGTTGATAACGGGGCCGTGCGTACCACGGACCACGAACTACCAACCACTAACTGGATTATTCGAACAACCGCTTGTCTCTCGCGTATTCCTTGGCCTGGTGGCGCGTGATCATCGACCGCTTGACCAGGTCCTGCAGATGTTGGTCAAGCGTCATCATGCCCAGTTGCTGGCCAGTCTGGATCGCCGAATACATCTGCGCGACCTTGTCCTCGCGGATCAGGTTGCGGATGGCGGGCGTGCCGACCATGATTTCCCAGGCGGCGGTACGACCACCGCCGACCTTCTTCAACAGCGCCTGCGAAATCACCGCGCGCAGTGACTCGGACAGCATCGAGCGGACCATCGGCTTTTCGCCAGCCGGGAACACGTCGATCACGCGGTCGATGGTCTTGGCCGCCGAACTGGTGTGCAGGGTCGCGAACACCAGGTGTCCGGTTTCCGCAGCGGTCAGCGCAAGACGAATCGTTTCCAGGTCGCGCAACTCGCCGACCAGGATGTAATCGGGATCTTCGCGCAAGGCCGAGCGCAGCGCCTCGTTGAAACCATGGGTGTCGCGATGCACCTCGCGCTGGTTGATCAGGCACTTCTGCGAGGTGTGCACGAATTCGATCGGGTCCTCGACGCTGAGGATGTGGCCGTACTCGTTCTTGTTGATATGGTCGATCATCGCCGCCAGCGTGGTCGACTTGCCCGAGCCGGTCGGGCCGGTCACCAGGATCAGGCCCTGCGGCTGGTTGATCAGCTCGCGGAACAACGGCGGGCAACCCAGGTCTTCCAGGGTCAGTACTTCGGAGGGAATGGTGCGGAACACGGCGCCTGCGCCGCGGTTCTGGTTGAAGGCGTTGACGCGGAAGCGGGCCAGGCTGGGAATTTCGAAGGAGAAGTCGACTTCCAGGAATTCCTCGAAGTCTCGCCGCTGCTTGTCCGACATGATGTCGTAGACCAGCGAGTGCACCTGCTTGTGGTCCAGCGCCGGGATGTTGATCCGGCGCACGTCGCCGTCCACCCGGATCATCGGCGGCAGGCCGGCCGACAGGTGCAGGTCCGATGCTTTGTTCTTGACCGAAAACGCCAGAAGTTCGGCGATATCCATACGCTGCTTCCCCAAAAATGCTGCGACAGGTGGAACGATACATCCCCGAGAGGCAGTATAGCGCCCTCGCCGCCATATCCAACGGTTGAAGGATTATGCTCGCCCAGCGCCTCAGCGCAACACTGCAAAGCATTGAAAACGCAGCGATCGCGGCGCGACGGCCAGTGCCGCGATTACTGGCCGTTTCCAAGACCCAGACTGCGGGGGCGATCGCGGCAATAGCGACCGCCGGGCAGCACGCTTTTGGTGAGAACTACGTCCAGGAAGCCCAGGCCAAGATCCAGGAATTGGCGGGGCGGCAACTGGAGTGGCACTTGATCGGACACCTGCAATCGAACAAGTCGGAACTGGCCGCAAGCCTCTTCGACTGGGTACAGACCGTTGACCGGATCAAGCTGGTCGCGACACTGGCCAGGTTTCGCCCACAGGAAAGGGCGCCACTGAATGTGCTGATCCAGGTCAACATCGACGACGAGGCCAGCAAGCATGGCTGCGATCCGGCAGAGATTCCCGGCTTGGCGACCGCCATTGCCGGGGAACCACGCCTGGCCTTGCGTGGTCTGATGGCGATCCCCGCGCCGCATCCCGAACTCGAAATGCGTCGCCCCGCCTATCGCCGCATGGCCGGGCTGTTCGCCGACCTCGCCACGCGGCATCCGCAGGCCGACACCTTGTCAATGGGCATGAGCGATGATTTCCCGCTGGCCATTGCCGAAGGTGCGACCATGGTCAGGGTCGGCACCGCCCTGTTTGGGGCCAGGGATTAGGCAGGACGGGGAATGGAAATTCCCACCCATTCACTTCCTGCCTCCCGTTTCGATGCAACGGCGCGCCACCCAGCAACCCATACACCCACAGGGCTCACGATGACCGCTGCTTCCCCCGCCTCCCATTCCCCCGCCTCCGGCTCGATCGCCTTCATCGGCGGCGGCAATATGGCCCGCAGCCTGATCGGCGGATTGCTGGCGCGCGGTGCCAGCGCGGCCAGCATCCGGGTTGCGGAACCAGTCGATGCCCTGCGCGAATCGCTGGCCCGGGATTTCGGCGTCGAAGTCTTCGCCACCGCGCAAGAAGCCACCGCAAATGCGGACCTCTGGCTACTGGCGGTAAAGCCACAGGTCATGCGTGCCGTGTGCGAAGGCCTGTCGGCCATCGCCCAGGCGCGCAAGCCGCTGGTGGTTTCGATCGCAGCAGGAATCACGGCCGTGCAGATGCAGCGCTGGCTGGGCGGCGGCAACGCGGTCATCCGTGCCATGCCCAACACGCCTGCCCTGCTCGGCGCGGGTGTCACCGGCCTGTACGCAAGCGTGCAAGTCGATGCGGCTGGTCGCACGCGCGTCCAGGAGCTGCTTTCCAGCGCGGGCGAAACCGTCTGGATCGGCGACGAGGCGAAGATGGATGCAGTTACCGCGGTTTCCGGCAGCGGGCCGGCGTACGTCTTCCTGCTGGCCGAAGCGATGGAGACAGCGGCGAAGGCCGAAGGATTGGCGGATGATGCTGCACGCACCCTGGTTCTTCAGACCCTGCTGGGCGCGGCACGCATGTTGACCGAATCCAATGAGGCACCCGGCGAATTGCGCCAGCGCGTGACCTCGCCCAACGGCACCACGCAGGCGGCGATAGAGACGTTCCAGGACGGTGGTTTCGAGGAACTGGTCGGCAAGGCCATCCGCGCTGCCAGCGAACGCGGCCGGCAGCTGTCAGCGGCGAATGATTGAGCCTTGCATGGCTTCGCCTCCCCGGCGGTTTTCCTCCAATAATTGCAACCGAGATCTCTTTGGCGACCATCATGAAACGCATCCCCCTGTTGATTCTCACTGTGGTCCTGGCCGCCTGCTCGGCCGGTGAAAAACCGCGTGCCGCGGAATTCGTCCCGCCTGCCGATTCTTCCGTCGACTTCGGCGATCTGCGAGTGCACTACAACGCGTTGCCGACGCTCAGCCTCAACGACGGGGTAGCGCGGGAATACGGCGTGACCAGGGATGCGGGATCGGCGATGGTGGTCATCGCGCTGCGGCACGTTGCCAATGGTGAGGAGCTGGGCGCCGAAGGCGAGGTCACGGCCGAGGCCTACGACCTGCAGGGCCTGCGCCAGCACATCGATTTTTCAGCGGTCAAGACCGGCGAATACACCGACCATATCGGCATGTTCGCCATCAATGCGCGCGACAGCTACCGTTTCGAGGTCAAGGTGGAGTCGGGTGGCCGCAGCGAAGTAGTGAAGTTCCAGCGCAACTTCTGACCCTTGTCGCAGGCGCGCCCCTTGGGCGCGCGGCCTTTCGCCGAACAAGCCGGGAGCATCGCGGGCAAGGCCTGCTTCTACGCCCCCAAGGAAGTCCCCTCGGGGGACGGATTTCTAGTTGACCAGGCCTTGATGATCCGCGCGATCTCGCACACGCCATCGGTCAGTGCCGCCGGGCCGGGTTGCAGGATCAGAGGCGACTTGATCTCGTGCAATTCGCCATCGCGCACTGCAGGCATCGCCTCCCAACCCGGGCGCGCGGCGACCTTGGACGGCTGGAATTTCTTGCCGCACCAGGAACCCAGGATGATGTCGGGGTTGCGCCGGAGCACTTCGCCAGCGTCGGCAAGGATCCGGTTTTTGGCCAGCGATTCGGTTGAGAGCTCCGGGAACACATCGTCGCCGCCGGCGATGCGGACCAGTTCGGCGACCCAGCGGATGCCGGTGATCGGCGGCTCGTCCCACTCCTCGAAATACACGCGTGGACGCCGCGGCAACAAAGCTGCCTGCGCTTCGATCGCGTCGAGCCCGCGGCGCAGTCCATCGGCATAGGCGTTGGCCTTGTCGCCAGCGCCTACCAGGGCACCGAGGCGGCGGATGTAATCCAGGATCCCGTCCACGCTGCGGTGGTTGGAGATCCAGACCTCGACGCCCTGCCTGATCAGTTCGGCGGCGATATCGGCCTGGATGTCCGAGAAACCGACCACGAAGTCCGGCTGCAGCTTGAGGATCTCGCCGATCTTCGCAGATGTGAACGCGCTGACCTTTGGCTTCTCCTTGCGCGCGATCGCCGGACGCACGGTGAAGCCGCTGATGCCCACGATGCGATGCTGCTCGCCAAGTGCGTACAGGGTCTCGGTGGGCTCCTCGGTGAGGCAGACGATGCGGCGCGGACCGGTCACGAGGTTGCATGCCTTGTGGGAACGACTGCAGGAGCGATGGCAGGAGCGACGCAAGTCGCGAACTCTTCGAATCCGGCATCAAGGACTTCGCGACTTACGCCCCGAAGGAAGTCCCCTTGGGCGACATCGCTCCTGCATGCGCCCCTTGTTTTATTCACGGGTACAACATCCGCTTATTCCACTCGCCGGCAACATCGCGTTCATAGCGCCAGCGTTCGTGCAGGCGGAATTGAGCGCCGTACCAGAACTCGAACGCCTCCGGCATTACCCGGAAACCACTCCAGCCCTCCGGCCGCGGGATGTCGCGACCTTCGAATTCGGCCTCGACCTTGGCGATTCGACCTTCGAATTCTTCGCGCGAACCCAGTATTTCGGACTGTGCCGAGGCCCACGCCCCGACCTGGCTCAGCCGAGGTCGCGAGGCGAAATAGGCATTGGCTTCGTTATCGCCGACCAATTCCACCGCACCCTCTATACGCACCTGCACGCCAGCTTCGTGCAGGCTGCGCCACAGGAACAACAACGCCGCGCGCGGATTGGCTTCAAGTTCCCGGCCCTTGTGACTGTGCAGGTGGGTGTAGAACACGAAGCCGCGGGCGTCGAACGATTTCAACAGTACGATCCGGGCCGAGGGCCGCCCGTCCGCAGTGGCAGTTGCCACCGCCATGGCATTGGGTTCGAGCTCGCTGCCGGCTTTCGCTTCCGCGAACAACTCGGCGAATGTGGTCAGGGCTTCGGCATAAAGATCGGTCATCTGTGGTTTCGCTCTTCTCAAGTGGCACGCCGGTGGACTCGGGAACTCCTGACGCTGTTCGTCGTTGCCGCAGAAGCCGGAACCGGTGCATTGCTTTCGGCGGATGCCAAGGGATCGCGTGCTTGGCGGTGGGGATCAACAGTGGAATTCCAGCTTTCCCATCCTGACCTTGCGCTATTGTCGCCGCATGACTGCGGACGCGCACCCCTTGACCGGCACCGGCTTCGAGCAGCCCTTGGTCGTGGCTGCACTGGAGCACGCCCTTTCCCTTCCACAAACCGTGCCGGTGTTCGCGATCGCGGGGCTTCAGGGCAGTGGCAAGTCCACGCTGGCGGCGCAGATCGCGGACCTTGCGCAATCCCGGGGCCGCCGTGTCGCGGTGCTGTCGATCGACGATTTCTACCTGACCCGGAGCCGTCGAGAGCAACTGGCGCATGACATCCATCCTCTGCTCGCCAGCCGCGGCCCGCCAGGGACCCACGATCTGGAATTGGCGGCAGCAACCCTGGATGGCCTCCTCGCGGGCAGGCGCACCAAGCTGCCCCGCTTCGACAAGCTTGCCGACCAGCGCGCGCCGATGACGCAATGGCCAATCATTGAAGGCAACTGTGACCTGGTGTTGCTGGAAGGCTGGTTCCTGAAAACCCCCGCGCAACAAGCACATGAGTTGCATACCCCGATCAACGCGCTGGAACGCGACGAAGATCCCGACGGCACCTGGCGCCACTGGTGCAATGCCGCACTGGCCCGCGACTACCCGGCGTTGTGGGAAAGAATCGATGAGTTGTGGTGGCTGCAGGGCCCCAGCTTCGAAGTGGTGCCGGACTGGCGCTGGCAGCAGGAACAATCTCTGCAGGCCGCCGACCCGCGGCGCGATGCCATGGATCGCGCGCAGGTAGCGCGTTTCGTGCAGCTGTTTGAACGGGTCAGCCGCCAGGCGTTGCGCAGCCTGCCTGCAATCGCCGAAAGGACGATTACCCTGGATGCGCAACGCCAGCCGCGGCGGGCGTGATCAGCTGACCACGAAAGTGATGCGCAGGTTGACCCGCCACTCGATGACATTGCCGCCGTCGTCGGTGACCACCTTTATTTCGTTCACCCACGCGCCCTTGATGTTTTTCACCGACTCCGACGCCTTGTTCAGGCCATGTTTGACTGCGTCTTCCATGCTGGTCTTGGAAGAGGCGTTGAGTTCGATGATCTTGGCTACCGACATGGTTTGCTCCTTGGGTCTGGCGAAGTCCGCCGGGACTTGGAAGGTAGTCCCGCCGGTGTTAACGCCTCGCTAGTGCTCGCGGGCCGGTGATAGCATCGGCGTTCATGAATCCCGCCCCCAACCTGATCCTGGTCGGCCCCATGGGCGCCGGCAAGACCTCCATCGGCAGGCGCCTTGCAGAGCGCTTTGGGCTTGAATTCGGCGATGTCGACCAGGCCGTGATCGAGCGTTGCGGCGCCACCATCGCCACGATCTTCGAGCATGTGGGGGAAGCAGGCTTCCGCGAACGCGAGAAAACGGCCTTGACCCAGTTGCTGCAAGGGCAAGGCAAGTTGATTTCCACAGGGGGTGGCGCCGTGCTGGACTGTGACAACCGCAGCCTGATGCAACGGCATGGGTTCGTGGTCTACCTGCGCGCCGGCGTGGATTCCCAGCTCAAGCGCCTGGGGCGTGACCGCGCCCGTCCGCTGCTGCAGCGTGGCGATCGCGACCAGATATTGCGCGAACTGGCCGTGATCCGCGAACCCCTGTATGCCGAGGTGGCCGACCTGATGCTGGATACCGACGGCCTGTCGCCAGGCGCGGCAACTTCCACCCTCGCCCATTTGCTGTCCACCCACTGGCAGCGCAGCGAGTGCGCAGCATGAGCACGGCCGCGCGTGTCGTAGAAGTCGCAGGGGACCACGGCTACCGGATCGTGATCGGCCCTGGCCTGTTGGCGGATGGCGCCGCCCTGGCCAGCCATGTCCGCGGCCGGCACGTACTGCTGGTCAGTGACTCCACGGTCGAACCGTTGTATGCCTCGGCGGTGCGCGAGGCTTTGCATGGCGCGCGCGCGGATCTACTGATCGGGACTTTCGTGCTGCCTGCGGGCGAGGCCTCCAAGACACTGGCCAATTTCGGCGCCGCCATCAAGGCGCTTGCCGGCCTGGGCGCGACCCGAGATGCCTGCGTCTTTGCCCTGGGCGGCGGCGTGGTCGGCGACCTGGCCGGTTTCGCGGCCGCGTGCTGGATGCGCGGCGTGGACTGCGTGCAATTGCCAACCACTTTGTTGTCGATGGTCGATTCCTCGGTTGGCGGCAAGACCGCGGTGGATATCGCGCAGGGCAAGAACCTGGTCGGGGCATTCCATCCGCCGCGCGCGGTCTACGCCGACACTTCCACCCTGCGTACCCTGCCCAGGCGCGAACTGCGCGCCGGACTGGCCGAAGTGATCAAGTACGGTGCGATTCGCGACCCGCGTTTCTTCAGGTGGCTGGAACTGGAACAGTCGGCGTTGCTGGCCGGCGATGAAGACGCATTGAGTCTTGCCATCGCCGGCAGCTGCGAGCACAAGGCCGAGATCGTGGAACGCGACCCGTTGGAGCGCGGCGAGCGCGCGTTGCTCAATTTCGGCCACACCTTTGGGCACGCGATTGAAACCGAACAGGGCTATGGCAGTCCGCACAACGACAACCTCAATCATGGCGAGGCGGTTGCGGTAGGCATGGTCCTGGCGGCGCGGCTGTCCGTGGCCCTGGGTATGGCCAGTAATGCCGACACCGATCGGCTGGCCGCATTGCTCCAGGCCTATGGTTTGCCTATCCAGATCCCGGCGGGCCTTGCCCCCGAAGCGTTGCTGGCACGCATGCGCCTGGACAAGAAAAACCTGGCCGACTGCCTGCGACTGGTGCTGTGGCGCGGGCCAGGTGAGGCCGAAGTAGTCGCCGAAGTGGATGAAAACCGGGTTCTGGCGGTCCTCTCCGGCTAAAATGCCGGCATGCGCCTGTTCCTCCAGCAACGCCCGGTCGCGGGCGAATCGCCCCGCTACGTGCAACTGACCCTGCAACCGGATCTGTTCGGTGGCTGGGAGCTGTTGCGCGAGACCGGCCAGATCGGCGGACGCACCCAGCTCAAGCGCGAGCAATACCTGCTGCAGGACGAGGCTACCGCCGCGTTCGAAAAGGCCCGCGACAGCCACGTCAAGCGCGGCTTCCAGGTGACTTTCGTACGCGGGGCGGAGGCGCCGAAGACATGAAGTCGCGTACCCCGCACGCTGTGAAGAGTGAAGTCGGCGACTGCGTTGCCTGCCCATAACATTCACGCCGCCGTACCCTCCTCGCCCTTATTTACCATTCACCGTTTACGGGCAGCGCAGCTGCCGAATTGACCCACCAAGGAACCACGACTTGTCCAGTACCCTTCGCAACGACCGCCTGCTGCGCGCACTCAAACGCCAACCCGTGGATTGCACGCCGGTGTGGCTGATGCGCCAGGCCGGACGCTACCTGCCCGAGTACCGCGCCACCCGGGCCAGGGCCGGCAGTTTCCTGGCCATGGCCAAGAATCCCGAGATCGCCTGCGAAGTAACCCTGCAGCCGCTGGCGCGCTTCGACCTGGACGCGGCGATCCTGTTCTCCGACATCCTGACCATCCCCGACGCGATGGGCCTGGAGTTGTACTTCGTCGATGGCGAAGGTCCGAAATTCCGCCACCCGGTACGCACTGCGGCCGATGTGGAAAAGCTCGGCGTGCCGGACATGGAAACCGAACTGCGCTATGTGATGGACGCAGTGCGGGTGATCCGCCGCGAACTGGACGGCAAGGTGCCGCTGATCGGTTTTTCCGGCAGCCCGTGGACGCTGGCCTGCTACATGGTGGAGGGCGGCGGCAGCAAGGACTTCGCCCGGATCAAGGCGATGGCCCTGAACGACCCGGCAACCCTGCACAGGCTGCTGTCGGTCAACACCGACGCGGTGATCGCCTATCTCTCTGCGCAACGCGCGGCTGGGGCGCAGGTGCTGCAGGTGTTCGACACCTGGGGCGGCGTGTTGAGCCCGGCGATGTACCGCGAATTCTCCCTGCCCTACCTGACCCGCATCGCCCGCGAAGTCCCGCGCGGCGACGTCCAGGAACGCACGCCGCTGATCCTGTTCGGCAAGGGCAATGCCGCCCACCTGGAAGCGCTTGCCGACAGTGGTGCCGAGGCCATTGGCGTGGACTGGCTGGTGGAACTTTCCGAGGCGCGTCGCCGCACCGGCGGCAAGGTAGCGCTGCAGGGCAACCTGGACCCGGCCGTGCTGTATGGCTCGCCCGAGGCGATCCAGGAACAGGTGCGCAACGTGCTGGCCAGCTACGGCCAGGGCTCTGGCCACGTGTTCAACCTGGGCCATGGCATGTCTCCGGACATGAATCCGGAACACGTTGGCGTGCTGGTGGACGCCGTACATGCGCTGACCGCGCGCGCCTGAGCGGGCCTCCGCGCTGATCCTGGAGCCACGCATGGACCGCCACCGCCACCCGCGCCTGCTTGCTTTTTTCCTGCTGGCGGGCCCGGCCTGCGCCAGCCTGGCCACCACGCCACCGACGACACCGCTACTGCAGTTGTCGGGTGACGATTTCCCGGCGCTGGTCGTGCACCAGCCTGCGCGCGATGAACTCGGCGTGCTCCTGCCCCTGGCCTGCGATCAGATCCGCGGCAAGCGCATCGACGAAATGGACCCGCTGTGGAAACAGGCTGTCGAGCGTATCCACGTGGACTGCGACGACCTGAAGCAGGAAACCGCCGGCTTCGACATGGTAGCCACCGTCGCGACCGGCTTCCTCAGGCCTGGCATGGTTGAATTTGCCGGCATTCCGGTGGTCGAGGTGCGGCTGATGGATTCGGAAATGTGGGGCGACCACCAATACATACTGGATCGCCCTTATGCCGCGATCGGCAAGGCACTGGAACACTTTGTCGAGTCGCATTGCCGAGCTTCGCGGGACAACAAGGAAGCGCTGGCGCGCAGCACCTGCGAACTCACCGAAACCGAAGAAGGCATGTACCTGGAAGCGGGCCCGCTTGGCGGAATCTGGATTCATCCGCAACAGGACCATCCGCAGCGCACGGTGTACGCGGAAGCCTGGGCGGAGTGAGCAAGCCTTGGCCGTAGCCGTTGCGGGTGAAATAAAAACCAGCTGGCTGAACCATCGTCCGATTTGACCCCTCGACTCGACATTCGCGCCTTCACGAGAAAGACGAATTTTGTTTCGTGCGCCCGCGACCGGGATCTAGCCAAGCACGGCGGCCATGGCCTCGGCCAGCATTTCCCCGCTGACCGGCTTGCGCAGGAATCCGTCGAAACCCGCCGCGCGCGCCAGAATTTCGGCCTCAGCGTCTGCACGTGCGGTCACTGCGACCAGCGGCGCAATGAATGCCTGCGCTCGCAGCTGGCGCGCCAGGGCAAGACCATCCAGGCCGGGCAGGTCCAGGTCCAGCAGGGCGATATCGAAAGCATGTGCACTGGTTTGCGCCAGCGCCGCCAGGCCATGCGCTGCGTGGGTGACATCGTGGCCACGCGCCCGCAGCAGGCTGGCGATCACTTCGGCCACGGTGGGGTCGTCCTCGACCAGCAGGATCCGCAGGGGTTCCGCCCCGCCAGCGGTCGCGGTCACGTTGCGGGAAAGCGACTCTGGCGTGCACGTGGCCGTTGCCAACGGCAGTTCCACGGTGAAACAGGTGCCAACGCCGGGCGTGCTTTGGACCTGGATGCGTCCGCCCATGGCCAGTGCCAGCTCCTGGCAGATCGCCAGCCCCAGGCCGCTGCCGCCGTAACGCGCAGCGGTGCGAGCCCCTTCGGCCTGTTCGAAGCGCTGGAACAGGCGCGTCTGCTGTTCTTCATTGATGCCGGGGCCGGTGTCGGCTATCTCGAAACGCACGCCCTGCGGCGATACAGGCGACACCCGCAGGGTCACGCCGCCGCGTTCGGTGAACTTGATCGCATTGCCCAGCAGGTTGAGCAGGACCTGGCGCACCCGCACCGGGTCGCCCTGCAACGCATCGGGCGTCTCGGCGGTGATTTCATCGGCAAAGGTCAGGCCGCGCTGCTCGGCCATCGGCGCGGTCAACGCGGCTACTTCATCGACCAATCCGCGCAGGTCGAAATCCTGTTGTTGCAATTCCAGCTTGCCGGCTTCGATGCGGGCAATGTCCAGCGCATCGTTGACCAGCCGCAACAGGTGCGAACCCGCGTTCTGGATGGCATGGGTATAGCCGCGCTGCTTTTCATCCAGCGGCGTGGCCAGCAGCAATTCGCTCATGCCAAGCACGCCAGTCATCGGCGTGCGCACCTCATGGCCCAGGGTGGCCAGGAAGCGCGTCTTGGCCAGCGAGGCCTGTTCGGCGAGTTCGCGCTTGTGCTCGTTCAACTGCCACGCGTTACGCGTGCGCAGTCGACGGCGATACAGGGCAGCGGCGGCACCCAGCAGCAGCAACCCGAGCAGGGCGAACAGGGCGATACCCCAACCGCTGCGCCACCAGGGCGGCAACACGATGAAACGCAGCGTGCGGTCGACCGAGGCGTTGCCGGCAGCATCGAAGGCCTGCATGTGCAGCAGATAATTGCCCGGCGGCAATGCCGAGAACACGCGTTCGCCACTCGCGCCCTGGTCTACCCAGTCCTTGTCGAAACCCTGCAGGCGCGAACGGTAGCGGTTGGCCAGTGGATCCTCGAACGACAGCAGCCGCGCGCTGATCTGCAGTTCATGGTCGCCCGGTTGCAGATCGAATCCGCCACTGTCCGGCAGGTCGACGGTGCGATCGTCGCGGCTGACCTGGATGCTGTCCAGGACCAGGTTCGGAGTGACCGCGGCGGGATCGGGCAATCGCGTATCAAGCAGCATGACCGAGCCATCGGTGGCGCTGCCCGCCAGCACCCCGTCTTCGGTGATGAACAGCGCGCGGTCGTTGAATTCCTGGCTCAGCAATCCATCGCGCACGCCGAAGTTGCGTACCTGCCGGGATTGCGGATCGATACGGAACAGGCCGCGGCGCGTCGCCAGCCACAGGCGTTTGCCGGCATCGATTTCGAGGCCGGTCGATTCCACCGAAGGCACCCCTTCGGCCACGGCAAGGCGCTGCTCCCGTTGCCAACCGCGTGCATCAGCACGCCATAACTCGACGCCGGACAAACGGTGCAGCCACACGTGGGTGGCATCCTGGAAGGTGAAAGAGAACACGCGCTCGCCACCAATTCCAGGTACCAGCAGGAACTTGCGCGTGGCCTGCTCCCAGCGCAGCAGGCCCTGTGCGCCGGCCAGCCAAAGCGCGCCATCCGGACCGGCCATGATCATTTCCGTATCCAGCGCAGCCAGGCCATGGCTGGAATCGGCGTTGATATTGTCCAGCACCGCCCCACTTTCGCCGTCGCGACGTTGCAATCCGCCGCCCAGGCTGGACAGCCACACGCTGCCGTCGGCGGTCTGCACCAGCCAGTCCATCGGACCGGTACCAGGGGTTGCGTCCTTGCCTTCATCCTTCGGCCACGACTTGAGCGCGTGGCTGGCAAGATCCAGCCGCACCAGACCCTTGCTGTGCCCGAGCCAGAGTCGTCCCTGGCGATCTTCCAGCACCGACTGGAATTTGAGCTTGGCGAGTTCCTGCTGATGCCAGCGGTTGGTTTCGATTTCGCCGGTCTTCGTATTCAGCCGCTCGATGAAGCCCTTGTCGCTGGCCAGCCACACGCGGCCGGCGGTCCCCGGGGCGATGCCCCGGTAAAGCCCTCCGCCCAGGCCCTGTGCCGTGGAGAGCGCGGCGACGCGACGCCAGTCCGCGCGCAGGTAGCCCAGCCCGCGCGACTTGACCGGCACCCACAAACCGCCATCGGGCTGTCGGAGCAGGGTCTGCACCAGGCGCGCGATGCCGCTGCCCGAGGTATCAAAATCCACTGGCGCCGGTGCGCCTTCTCCCTCGGTGCGCCACAGGCCGCCCTGCGCGCCCAGCCAGTATTCGCCGTCGTCGGTGTTGACCATGGCAATGACCGCATTGGGACGGGCAAACATCGGCGACCACGCCGGCAAGGTCCAGCTACCTGCAGACTCGCGGCGATACATGCCATCGGAAGCCCCCACCCACAGGCTCGACCCATCCGCGACCAGCGAATAGATGATCGGCAACCGGTCCTGTGGGAATCCCACCCGGCGCACGGCGTGGCCATCGAAATTCGCCAGCCCGGCAATCGTGCCGATCCACAGCATGCCCTTCTGGTCAAAAGCCAGGGAAAGCACATCGTTCGAGGGCAGGCTGTCGACGTCGGTTGCGCTGGCGGAAAAATGGGTGAATTTCCCGTCCGCATCCAGGCGGCAGAGGCCTCCGCCGAACCCGCCAAACCACAGCGCATCGCCGTGGCTGGTGATCGCGAACACATCGTCGCTACCCATCTGTGGATGCTCGGCCAGGCGGTAATGAATGAAGCCCCCGCGGTCCGCGCCCAGCATGCTCATGCCGCCGTTTTCGGTGGCTACCCAGATCCGGTCGCGGTCATCGATATGCAGGGCCTGGACGATATTTCCGGGTAATGAAGCAGGGTCTTCGGGATCATGCCGCCAGACCTTGAAACCAACGCCGTCATAGCGGGCCAGGCCATCGTGGGTGGCTACCCACAGATAACCGGCGCGGTCGCGGGCGAGAGCCGGGATCGTGGTGTTGGGCAGGCCGTCGGCCGCACCCAGCACCCGGAAGCGGGGGATTTCGGGCACGGCGGCCTGCGTCGCGGTGCAACAAGCAAGGCATAACCCCAGCAACCAGACTCGCAGTCTCATTCCCTTACCCCATGTGTCCCTTCCCTGTCCGGGCATCGTCGCAACGGACCGCTGCATGTGCAAGCGGGGTATCTTCGACACCACCACCCTGGAATCCCGGCCCTATGCGAATGTCAGCGCGGTTTGGCGCCCTCCTCCTGCTGATGTCCGCGGGCATGCCGCCCGCTTCGGCGGCCAGCGCGGCCTATCAGCTGGACCCCGTGCACACCCGGGTCCTGTTTGCGGTGGAGCATGCCGGTTTTTCCAGCGCGCTGGGCACGGTATCGGGCAGCACCGGGCAACTGCAGTTCGACCCGGACGACTGGTCCACGGCGAAACTTGAAGTCAGCGTGCCGCTGCAACGTTTTGACCTGGGCGACGAAAAATGGAATCAGGCGGTGCGGGCGGGCAACCTCTTGGATACCGCGCGATTCCCTACCGTGACCTTTATTTCCACACGCATCGAACCCATCGATTCCAGACACGCCTCTGTCTATGGGACCTTGACCCTGCATGGCGTGTCGAACGAAGTGAAACTGGACGTGACCCTCAACGCATTGAAACGCCATCCGCTGCCGCCGTTCCGACGCACCGCGGGGTTTTCCGCCACGGCCACACTGAGCCGCGCCGATTTCGGCATCGATGCATGGAAGTCGGTGATCGGCGACCGGGTCGAACTGCGCCTGGAAGTGGAAGCGACGCGGACCCGCAATGGCGGAGCAGACGAGGCGACAGATAGCAACGACAATGGCCCCGAGCCCACCCCGACCACCGAACCGAGCACGGAGCCGACCACGCCATGACCCTGAAGAACACCGCCGATCAATGGGGCCCCGTCAGTCAGGCCTTCCACTGGATCATCGTGCTGCTGATCCTTGGGCTGGCCATCGTCGGCCTGACCATGGGAGAACTGCCGAAGACACCGAAATATTTCTGGGTCTACACCGCGCACAAATCGACCGGCCTGCTGGTGCTGTCGCTGGTGATCGCGCGGCTGGGTTGGCGGTGGTACGCCGGCAAGCCCGAACCGGTGCCCGGCACCCCGACCTGGCAGGAACGCATCGCCACGGTCACCCACTGGCTGCTTTACGGCCTGATCCTGGTCATGCCGATCTCCGGCTGGCTGTACGACTCGACCAGCGGATTGCGCCCGTTCCGCTGGTATGGCCTGTTCGACGTGCCGAAGCTGCACGCACCGGACGACGCGTTGAAACACCTTTCCCTCGACGTGCACGAATGGGGCTTCTGGGTGCTGGTGGCGCTGGTTGCCGCCCATGCCGGCGCGGCGTTCTACCACCACTACTTCCAGCGCGACGCCACCCTCACCCGTATGTTGCCCCGGCGTTCATCGCCCATCGTCGATAACACCGCTGCTTCTGCCGCCACCCGCAATAACGAGGAATCCCCCCATGTCCCGTAACTTCAACACTCCCGCGCTGACTGCGGCCGCCCTGGTGGCGATGTTGGCCAGCGCACCGGCCTTCGCCGCCGACTACGTGCAGGCCGCCGGCTCGTCCCTGGTTTTCGCCAGCAAATACGACGGCGAAGTATTCACCGGCAAGTTCGCCAACTTCACCACCACCCTGAGTTTCGATCCGGCCAACCTGGCGACGTCGAAGCTGGACGTGCTGATCCCGCTGGCGGGTGCGAGCACCGGCAACGGCGATCGCGATTCCACTCTTTCCAGCAGCGATTTCTTCAACGTCGCCAAGTTCGCCCAGGCGCGCTATACCGCCAGCAAGTTCCGCACGCTGGGCGGCAACCAGTACGCCGCCGACGGCAATCTTTCCCTGCGCGGGGTGAGCAAGCCGGTCACCCTGACCTTCACCTGGACCCCCGGTGCGCAACCGGTGCTCAGCGGCAAGGCCACGGTCAAGCGCCTGGATTTCGGCGTGGGCAGCGGCGACTGGACCGACACCAGCAATATTCCGAATGAAGTGGCGGTCAGCACCAAGGTCGTATTCAAGCCTGCGAAATAATCGCTGCTTTTGTAAGAGCGGGCCTTGCCCGCGATGCTCTGGTTCCTGTTCTTTGCGGGTGCGAGCTTGCTCGGACGCTCGGGATTCAAGACGAAAAGCATGTGAGCAAGCTCGGACTCACAAAGTCCAAAGGCATCGCCGGCAAGGCTCGCTCCTACAATAAGGCCTGCAAGCGTTCGGCATCGAATGGCCAGTCCAATTCCACCCCGGTGTCGTCGCTGCGCAACACCGGTACACGCATGCCATACCGTTCCTCCAGCGCCTCGTCATCGTCGATGAAGACGCTTTCAAAATCAGGCACGCGCGCCACGGCCAGTATTTCCAGGGCCAGGTCACACAGGTGGCAGTCGTCGCGCTGGTAGAGGATCAGGGGCAAGGCTTGTTTCACGGGTCTGCGGAAGCGGGCGGTTACGGCACGCAGGCCGGGGTTCGGCCGAAGGCATAGAATAGCGCCCATGGCAGTCAGCACTTTCGACCTTTTCAAGATCGGCATCGGGCCGAGTTCCTCCCACACTGTCGGGCCGATGCGCGCCGCGGCGCGTTTCATCGCGCGCTGGATCGAAGAGCCTGGACGCCTGCAGGACGTGGCCCGGATCCGCGCCGAGGTATTCGGCTCGCTGGCCATGACCGGGCGCGGCCACGGCACCGACAAGGCGTTGTTGATGGGGCTGGAAGGCCACTATCCCAACGAAATCGACCCCGACATCATCCCGGCCACGCTGGCGCGTATCCGCGCTGACAGGAAATTGATGTTGTCCGGCAAGCACCCGGTCGCTTTCGATGAGAAGCGCGACCTGCTCTTGAACAAGCGCCAGAAACTGCCGTACCACACCAACGGCATGCGCTTTACCGCCTTCGACGCGAACGACGAAGTGATCGCAACACGCGACTACTATTCGGTGGGTGGCGGCTTCGTGGTCAACCAGGATGATGCGGCCGAAGACCGCATCGTGGCCGACAGCACCGAACTTCCTTATTCGTTCAGGAGCGGCGACGAGTTGCTGGCCAAGTCGGCCAGCAGCGGCCTGAGCATCGCGCAGATGATGTTCGAGAACGAGAAGGTCTGGCGCAGCGAGGACGAGATCCGCGCCGGCCTGCGTGAAATCTGGACCGCGATGCAGAGCTGCGTGGCCCGCGGCATCCGCCAGGGTGGCACGCTCCCCGGCGGCCTGCATGTCACCCGCCGCGCGCCCGCGCTGTTTGCCGAACTGTCCAGCAAGCCCGAAGCGGCAATGCGCGATCCGCTGACCACGCTGGACTGGGTGAACCTGTATGCGCTGGCGGTCAACGAGGAAAACGCAGCGGGTGGGCGCGTGGTCACCGCCCCGACCAATGGCGCCGCCGGGATCATTCCTTCGGTGCTGCATTACTACGACAGGTTCTGCCCCGGCGCGAACGAGCAAGGCATCTTCACCTTCATGCTCACCGCCGCCGCGATCGGCATCCTGTACAAGGAAAACGCTTCGATCAGCGGCGCGGAAGTGGGTTGCCAGGGGGAGGTTGGCGTGGCCTGTTCGATGGCCGCTGGCGGCCTGGTCGCTGCGCTCGGCGGGACCTCCAGCCAGATCGAGAATGCGGCCGAGATCGGCATGGAGCACAACCTGGGCCTGACCTGCGACCCGATCGGCGGCCTGGTGCAGATCCCGTGCATCGAACGCAACGCGATGGGCGCGGTCAAGGCCATCAACGCCAGCCGCATGGCCGCGCGCGGCGACGGCAAGCACAAGGTATCGCTGGACAAGGTCATCAAGACCATGCGCGACACCGGTCGAGACATGCAGGACAAATACAAGGAAACCAGTCGCGGCGGGTTGGCGGTGAATGTGATCGAGTGCTGATGACGCAGTTGCTAATCACCCGGAGATCATGAACAAGCCTGCGAAAATACTGGCGTGGGTTGCGGGCCCATTCCTTGCACTGCTGCTTGTCGTAGAGGTTGCGGATCGTTTCTTCATCGGTTCAATGTGCGCAAACGACATCCTGGCCGAGGTTCCGTCTCCGGATGGCGCATATAAAGCCATCATGTTCCAGCGCGACTGTGGGGCCACCACCGGATTCAGCACTCAGGTATCGGTTCTCCGCTCCTCGCGCGCGCTCGGTGATGATGCAGACAATGCCTTCGTTGCAGACACCGACCATGGGGCTGCGCCTTCAGCCCCCGGCGGCGGGCCGGAGGTGGGAATCCGCTGGCTATCGCCTACCTCACTGGCTATACCCCGCCATCGGCTGGCACGCGTGTACGTGGCCGAGCCGCATGTCGGCGGTATCAACGTCGCTTACGGTCCGATGACTGAATAGTCCTTGCCCCGTACCAAAACCCATTGCTCGGATTGACTTCCACCTCCCTAGACGATGCACTATCGGATTACCTGCTGGCCGTTTTGCAGGTGCCAGGACTGGCGGCACACCTGTCGCCGACGTGGTTGTCGCGATTGGCCATGTCCGCACCGACCCGGTAGCCGGCCATCACTATCAGCATCAACAAGATGGCGGCCCACAATGCGATCCGGGTCATCTCCAGGGACGGTTGCGGATGCCTGAGCGCCGCTTCGGCGGAGGTGCCAGTCGCGGGCATGGGCTCCAGCGCGGGGGTCAGCCGTGCCGGTTCCACGCCGAAAGCCGCCGCGATCGCCATCTTGGACTCCAGCGACGCATTGCCTTCAGCTTCCAGTCGCTGCACGGTCCGCGCACTCAGGCCCGCGACGCTTGCCAGGTGCTCCTGCGACCAGGCGCGCTCTTCGCGCAGCTTCTTGATCAACTTCGTATCCACTTTCATTTCCGCTGCCATGTGCCAGACCTTCCGAGGATGATAGATGTCTCGGCAAGCATGGTCCAAGCCTCCCACCGACACCACGACGCGGACACGACAGGACTACGACAGTAGCGTCATTGTGGAGAAACGAGGGAGGCGGGCTATCCGTTGGCGATGCCCAGCACATCATCCAGCATCGCCGCAGCGGTGACTTCCGCCCCTGCCCCCGGACCCTGGATCAAAAGCGGATGGTCGCGATAGCGGTCGCTGAAGATCGCGACCCGGTTGTCGGTGCCGCCACCAACGCACAAGGGGTGGTCGACAGGCAGGGCCTGCAGGCCGACGTTGGCGCCTTCGGCATCGAACCGGCCGAGGAAGCGCAACTTTTCCCCACTCCGGTACGCATGCTTGAAGCGTGTGGCGAGCGGCACATCCAACAACTCGAGCGCGCCATCCATTTCTTCGACCGGAAGCGCCGCGAGCCCCGCCGGTACCAGCGATTCAACTCGCACTGCTTCCGCCGACAGCGACAATCCGGCGGCGCGCGCCAGGATCAGCAGCTTGCGACGTACGTCCTCTCCGGACAGGTCGAGGCGCGGATCCGGTTCGGTATAGCCGGCTTCACGGGCCTCGCGTACTAAAGCCGAGAACGGCTGCATGCCATCGTAGTGATTGAACAGCCACGCCAGCGAACCCGACAACACTCCTTCCACTCGATGGATGCGGTCGCCACCAGCGACCAGCGCGCGCAGGCTGCGCAGCAATGGCAGGCCCGCACCGACCGTGGCGCTGTCGCCGTAACTCGCACCCGAGATTCGCACCGCATCGGCGATGGCGCGGGCACGGGTCGATGCCCCGCCACTGCCGAGCTTGTTGGCGGTCACCACGTGCACGCCGCGCGCCAGCCACTCGGCATGGCGGTCGGCGACGATCTCGCTGGCGGTGGCATCGACCAGCAGATCACCGCGACGTAACGTTCCGGATTTTGCCCAGGGTGGTAGCGGGCTCGCATGCAAAAGCGCGGCGCGGGCCTGGGCAAGCGCTTGCCCAGGCGTCCCGTCGCAATCGTGCAGCACGCGCGAATTGGCCAGCCATGCGAATGCGGGCAATGCGGGATTTGCATGCTGAAGACGCTCGTATCGCGCTACGAAAGCGGTGCCGACCACGCCGGTGCCCAGCAACGCCAGCCTTCGCGCCGGCACATGTCGATACGCCGTGGCCAGCCTTGTGACGCCGCTCATGCGTCGACGAGGAGGCGCTGGTCTTCGGCGTGTTCCCGGGCCACGGCGCGTTCCGCACGCAGCAGAGCCTGGGACAAGTCCACGATCAGGTCTTCACCGGCTTCGATGCCCACCGACAGGCGCAGCAGGCCGTCGGAGATCCCGGCCCTGGCGCGTGCTTCCGCAGTCATCGCCGCATGGGTCATGGAGGCCGGGTGCGCGATCAGACTCTCGACGCCGCCGAGCGATTCGGCCAGGGTGAAATATTTCAGGCCATCGACGAATGCACGCACCGCCGTTTCCCCGCCATGCAACTCGACGCTGAGCATGGCGCCGAAGCCTTTTTGCTGGCGCGCGGCGACGGCATGGCCGGGGTGCGAGGCCAGGCCCGGAAAATACACTTTCGATACTGCCGGGTGCTCATCCAACAGCGTGGCGATGGCGGTGGCGTTTTCCTGGTGCACACGCAGGCGCGCATCCAGTGTGCGCAGGCCGCGCAGGGTCAGGAAGCTGTCGAACGGCGAGCCGGTGATGCCCAGCGCGTTGGCCCACCACACCAGCTTTTCATGGATGTCCGCATCGCGCGCGACGACCGCGCCGCCGACTACGTCGCTGTGGCCATTGATGTACTTGGTGGTGGAATGCAGCACCAGGTCGGCGCCGAACTCCAACGGCTTCTGCAGCGCCGGCGACAGGAAGGTGTTGTCGACCACGGTCAGCGCGCCGGCCTTCTTCGCCGTATCGATGACGAAACGCAGGTCGGTGATGCGCAGCAGCGGGTTGGAAGGGGTTTCGATCAGGACCAGTTTCGGCGACTGCGCCAGGGCCTCGGCCAGCGAGCGCGCATCGGTCAGGTCGGCGGTGATCAGCTCGAAGTGGCCTTTCTTCGCCAGCGCATTGAACAGGCGCCAGCTGCCGCCGTAGGCATCGTGCGGGACCACCAGGCGATCACCCGGTTCCAGCAGCGCGTTGAGTACCAAGGTAATCGCCGCCATTCCGGTGCAAGTGATCACGGCACCGAAGCCGCCTTCCAGTTCCGCCAGCGCCTCGGCCAGCAGGTCGCGGGTCGGATTGCCGCTGCGGGTGTAGTCGTACTGGCGCTTGTTGCCGAAGCCGTCGAAGCTGAAATTGGACGACAGCACGATCGGCGGAGTGACTGCGCCGTAGGCGGTGTCGCGGTCGATGCCGGCACGTACCGCGGCAGTGGCGGGACTACAGGTCGTGTCGCTGTCGTTGTGGCGGCTCATGCGGTTTCTCCGTTTTCGTTGCGGTCGGCATCGCGCAATGCGGCCACCAGGATGTTGTCGATGCGGTCGGTTTCCTTGAGGAAGGCGTCGTGCCCGTAAGGCGAGCGCAGCACGCGCAGCTGCCCGCGCGCGCTGGAACCTTGTGCGTTCAGGCCTTCGACCAGCGCCACCGAATCGGCCAGCGGCACCAGGCGATCACCTTCCACCGCGACCACCACGGTCGGCACGCCGACGAGCGTGGGATCGAGGCGGTGCAGGTCGATGGATTCGGACAGGCGCAAATAAGCGTTGACCGGGGTCCGCGCCACATACTGCGCACCGGCAGCATCCAGGTAATCCTCGGCAGCGCAGCGCACGCGGCCGTTGATGATCTCGGGAGCGGCGTCGAAACGCTCGTCGAACTCCTCCGGCGTGCGGTAGCTGAGCATGGCGAACTGGCGCGCCAACGAAAGTCCCTGCGCATCGGCGCATTGCAACTGGCCCAGGGCCACGGCCTTGCGCTGCAGCGCACGCCATGCCGCGGCATAAGGATGCGCGCGATGGGTACCGCTGACCGCGACCAGCTTGCGCAGTCGCGCGGGATGGCGTGCGGCCAGTTGCAGGCCGACCAGTGCGCCATAGGAGTAGCCGACGAAGGCATGCAACTTCTGGATGTGCAACACGTCCAGCAATTGGACGATGGCATCGGCCTGGTCGGCGGTTTCCAGCGGAACATCGAGCTTGCCATCCGCGCCCAGGTAATCGATGGCGAGCAGGCGGACGCGTGCGGGATCCAGCGCGCGACCACTTTGTGCCAACGCGTTGGCCCAGCCGTTTTCGGGAAAGGTTTCGCTGGCCACGACGTGGCGGTGCGCGGAAATGCCGCCGGCCACCAGCACCACCGGCAAGCCGGCTTCGCCAATCAATTCGTAGCGCAGGGTTACCTGGCGGATTCCGGCGTGGCGCAGCGCCAGGCGCAGGCTGGTCTCGCCGCGCACTTCGTCCGTGGCATCCGCACGCGGCTCGTGCAACGGTGGCTGATACACGGACGGTGGGAACAGCGAGGGAACGGCATGCAGGGCGTTATTGACGAAGCTCATGGCGGTATCCAGTTAAAGGAACTTGGACTACAACCATCGAGCTTCGCGGAGCTCGCGTTCGCCGTGCGTTGGCACGGTACGAACCATCTTCCGGCAGACGCTGAGGTCCCCGCAGGATTTGGCACCTGGGCGGCGCTTGCGCGTCACCTGGCTGCCCCGGCTTCATTGGGCCTGTCCCTCTGCCGGTCTCGATGGTGGAGCGAGCTTGCCAGCGGCTTGGCGGCCTGTCAATCGCTTTATTCGGATAGAGCGATGGATATATTCACCAGCCAGCCTGGATGAGGTCGCAAGTCGTCTTGGGCTTAACGCATAATTATCAAATGAAACCCTATTTGATCATCGTCGGGCTGTCCCTGGCCCTGCTTGCCGGCTGCGCCACGCTGCCGCCGCCCCACAGTTCAACGCCCCAGGCCCCCAAGGCCACGACCACGGTCGATGCGGTGATCCCGGAAGCCTGGGTCTCCACTGCGAACGCTGCCGATGAACTGGACTCGCTGGCGGTATGGCCCGGCGAGGATGGACAGACCTGGCTGATCGCCACCGCCAAGTCCAGCCATAGCCTGGTTGTGTACGACGCCGAGACCGGCGAACGGCTGCGCAGCGTGGGCGGGCCCGGCAAGGGTCCGCTGCAGTTCGATCGTCCCAACGGCATCGCCGTATTCGGCGACCTGCTGTTCGTGGCCGAACGCGACAATCATCGCGTGCAGGTGTTGCAACTTCCCGCGTTCACGTCGCTGGGCATGGTCGGCGAGGACGTACTGAAAGTCCCCTATGGCCTGTGGCTGCGGGAGACCGGGCCGGAGCAACTGGAAATGTTCGTCACCGACAGCTTCATGGCCGATTTCCGGACCCGCGAGCTGCCGCCTATGGCCGAACTGGACCAACGCGTGAAGCGCTTCGAAGTCCATGTGGACGATGCCGGCAAGCTGCAATGGCGTTACCTGGGTGCCTTTGGCGACATCACCGAGGCCGGCGCGCTGCGCATGGTCGAATCCATTGCGGGTGATCCAGCCAACGACCGCCTGCTGATCGCAGACGAGGACCGTCGCGTGGGCTCGACCCTGCGCGACTACACCCTCGAAGGCATGTATCGCGCCCATAGCCTGCCGTTGTTCGACGCCGATGCCGAGGGCGTGGCGCTATGGGCCTGCGATGCAGGCGCAGGATACTGGATTGGCGTGGACCAGTTGCAACCGACCGTATTCCGCATTTTCGACCGCACCACCTTGAAGCCGGTCAAGACTTTTTCGGGCGAGGTGGTCGCCAATACCGACGGTCAGGTGCTGTATGCCGCAGGCACGCCACGCTTCCCGTCCGGCGCGCTGTACACCCTTCATGACGACAAGGCAGTGGCCGCCTTCGACCTGCGCGACATCGTCCGCGCCCTGGGTCTGTCGGACCACTGCATGCGATGAAAGCGCGATCGGTCGCCGTGGCTTTGCTGGCAGGCGTGGCCATGCTGGCGGGCATGATCGACGCCGAGGCGGCGCGGCTGTATCGCTGGAAGGATCGCTATGGCGTGACCCAGTACGGCGACCAGCCGCCGGCGCAGGACGAGTTGCCGGGTAGCGACGTCAATGTCATCCGCTTCCGCAACCCGCCCGGCGCACTGGTGCGGCTGCGGCTGGAAAACAAGGGCGGGCGCTACCAGGCCTGGGCCGACAATCTGCTGCACGGGCCGGTCGAGGTGATGCTGCACTTCAGGCACGACCGCAATGTGTACGCCAGCCCCGCCCTGCCGGCCGAGGCCACGGTCCCGGCGCGCAGCAGCGTGCTGGTGGCCACGGTCTCCATCACCGACCCGATCCGTGGCGGCGACTTCGAATTGCTGCTTGACGGACTGCCTGGCGACCCAGCCGCACGTGCGACCGCCTACGAATACCGCCTGCCGTTCGACTATGCCCGCGTGCGCGTGGACCAGGGTCCGGGCGGGAGTTTCAGCCACAACGATCCGCAGAACCTTTACGCGGTTGATTTCGCCCTGGCCGAAGGCACGCCCATAGTCGCGGTACGCGAGGGCGTGGTCATGCAGGTGGAATCGGACTTCGACAAGGCCGGACTCAACCGCGAGAAATACGGCGGCCGCGCCAACTTCATCCGCCTCCTGCACGATGACGGCAGCATGGCGGTGTACGCGCACCTGCAGCCCGAGGGCGTGCAGGTGCGCACGGGCCAGCGGGTGCGCCTGGGCCAGCGCATCGGCCTGTCCGGCAACACCGGCTTCAGCACCGCGCCGCACCTGCATTTCGTGCTGCAGGTCAATCGCGGCATGCGCCTGGAGTCGATCCCGTTCCGCATGTTCGGACCGCTGGGGGAGTTGAAGTTTCCGAGTAGCCGGTGAACGAGCAAGGGTTCGCAAGTTGGTGGTTGGAACAGGAGCTCTCTTACCAACCACCAACCACCAACCAATGGCTCGCCCGGGAGCCGCTATAATCCCCACCCTTCCCTTCCAGACCTGCGCCCGCAAGGCGTCGTCGCCATGTCCGCTGCTCCAATTTCAGATGTAGCCACCGAAGCCGCGCGCCGCCGCACCTTCGCCATCATTTCCCACCCCGATGCCGGCAAGACCACGCTGACCGAAAAGCTGCTGCTGTTCGGCGGCGCGATCCAGATGGCCGGCTCGGTCAAGTCGCGCAAGACCACGCGCCATGCCACCTCCGACTGGATGGCGCTGGAGAAGGAGCGCGGCATCTCGGTGACTTCCTCGGTGATGCAGTTCCCGTACGAAGGCCGCATGGTCAACCTGCTGGATACGCCCGGCCACGCCGACTTCGGCGAGGACACCTACCGGGTGCTGACCGCGGTCGACTCGGCGCTGATGGTGATCGACGTAGCCAAGGGCGTGGAAGAACGAACCATCAAGCTGATGGAAGTGTGCCGCCTGCGCGATACGCCGATCATGACCTTCATCAACAAGCTGGACCGGGAAGGCCGCGACCCGATCGACCTGCTGGACGAAGTGGAAAGCGTGCTGGGCATCCAGTGCGCGCCGGTGACCTGGCCGATCGGCATGGGCTCGCGCCTCAAGGGCGTCGTGCACCTGATCAGCGGCGAAGTGCACCTGTACGAACAGGGCCGCAACT
>JBDTPP010000033.1:0-27152 GCA_039932615.1 Pseudoxanthomonas sp. | reverse complement strand
TCCTCTGATTCGATAATGCGCACACCCGGTTCGGCGTGCAGCGCCGCGCGCAGCAAAGTGGCGGCAACCCGTTCGGCGGGCACCACGCGATAACGGCGCGGCAACAGCGGGCCCATCGCACCCAGCAATTGCATGCCGGCATGCTCAAGCGGCCGGCGTCGTTCCCGCTGGCCGCCTAACAGGCCGGGCCGTACCAGGCCCAATGATCGGAAGCCCAGTGCCCGCAAGGAGTCTTCAAGTTCGCCCTTGGTCCGTGAGTAAAAGATCCGCGAATCCGCATTGGCCCCACTTGCGGAAGTCAGCACGAAGGTCGAGGCGCCGTGGGCCAGCGCATGCCGCGCCACCGCCAGCGGATAGTCGTAATCGACCTTGCGGAAGGCAGCCTGCGAACCCGCGTCACGGATGGTCGTGCCCAGGGTGCAGATCACCGCATCGACTTTCCACCAGTCTGCGTCTACCGGAAGGTCATCGAAATCCACCAGGGGATTGCGCAATTTCGCATGAGCGGCCAATGCGCGCCGCGCAGGAGCCACGACTTCATCGACCCGCGGGTCCGTCAGCGCCTGCTGCAACAGCTCACGGCCCACCATTCCACTGGCCCCGGCCAGCAAGATCCTCGTCATGGTTTTTTTCCTGCGCGAACCGGCGGAATAGCCGCCTCCGATTCTGCCGTATGTGCATGCGCCGGAGGGGGTATGGTGTGGTATTGCCCATTGGCGCGCCCTGGGGTGCTGTTTGGAAATCAGTAGTTGCGCGCTACAAGCGGCACCTCGACCCACCCATCCACAATCAAATGCACATGCACATGCACATCTACATATGCATGCCTATGTCGATGGAGTCGCCGCATGAACCTGCCCTTGCACCTGGGCTGGCTGGGCGTTCTGGAAGCCGGCGTGATTGCGCTGCTGGTCGGTTTGCTTGTCTACGGTCTGCTGCAATGGGTCGTGCGCAAGCTGAAGGGCTCGGTGGGTCACGCCCTGGGTTGGGGCTTCGTCATTGCCGCCGTGGTTTCCGCAGGAATAGATGCCTGGAACCTCTTTTACCTGGGCATGGTCAGGCTGGAATCACCGGTCTATGCGCGTTTGGCGCTGCAGGGTATCCATGACGCGGACTCGCTCGGCGCGCGCGTGGTCTGCGAGATCACGGGCGCAGGTATCGGTGTATTGCTTGGTTGGCAATTATTCAGTGGGGGATTAAGTAAACAAAACATTACGAATTCCGATTGATTCTCTGCTTGATAGGCAACTGCGTCACGCATGCAACGCATCCCTTACCTGCCAGTCACGCCCGCCTAACCAAGTGGGTAATCTCTTTTTTCGGCGCCGTGGTTAAAGTCGCGTGCACAGGCCATTTCCGTACCCTTTCCGATTCATTCGCTGCGCGGCATTGTTGCCCCGTGCACTCAATACGCACTCCCCATACACGGAGCAAACGACGATGAACAACCGCAACCGCAAGCCCCTGATCGGCCTGATCGCACTGTCGGCCGCGCTGGCCATGCCGATGGCATTTGCCCAGAGTGATACGGCCGAGTCCGCAGCGCCGCAGACTGAACAGCCGAGTCCGACCGAAGCGGCCACGCCAACCGAAGCTGCACCGCCGGCCGAAAGTGCGACTGGCGCGTCCATGCAGTCGACTGAACAGGCTGCAGGTGCAGCGTCAAGTGAAGGCAAGCAGGGCTGGGCCGATGTCGATACCGACAAGGACGGGGCCATCAGCAAACAGGAAGCCGCGTCCAACGCAGGCCTTTCCCAGGTATTCGACGAGGCCGACGCGGATACCGATGGAAAGTTGACCGCCGAGGAATACAAGGCCTTCGTCAGCAAGAACTACGGCGACCCGAAGACCAAGAAGTAATTGACCGGTAACCCAGCAATCGACTGACTATTCGATCGTGACCCCAGAACCGGTGCCCTGGCATCGGGCGGGGGAAGGGCGGCGCAAGCCGCCCTTTCTCTTTTCCACGCTCCCGTTTCCACGCTCCAGTTTCCAAGCCGCAGCCCGCAGAGATCCAACGTGCGCAAGGTGATTCTTCGCTGAAGGCTGGTTGCGGCGGCCGCTGCTATCCTTGGCTACGGAAGAAGGGAGTGTGACGGGATGGCGCAGGCAATCGAATGGGTCGGCTTCGACGGTGACGACACCTTGTGGAAAAGCGAGGACTACTACCGCGCAGCGGAACGGGAATTCGAGAACATCATCGGCCAATACATCGACCTGACCGACGCGCGTAGCCTGGACCACCTGCTGGAAGTGGAACGCCGCAACCTGCGGGTTTTCGGCTACGGTGCCAAGGGCATGACCCTTTCGATGATCGAGTCGGCGGTGCAGCTGACCGGGGAACGCATCAGCGCGCGCGACATCCATCGGGTGATCGAGATCGGCCGCGCCACCCTGCAGCACCCGGTCGAACTGATCGAAGGCATCCGCGAGGCGGTGGAGTCCATTGCCGCAGGGCATCAGATCGTCATGATCACCAAGGGCGACCTGTTCCACCAGGAGTCAAAGATCGAACGCTCCGGACTGGCCGACCTGTTCCGGCGTATTGAAGTGGTATCGGAAAAAGATCTCGCCACCTATGCGCGGGTGCTGCGCGAGCTGGATGTTCCCGCCGGTCGTTTCGCCATGATCGGCAACTCGCTGCGTTCCGACATCGAGCCGGTGATCGAACTCGGTGGCTGGGGCATCCACATGCCCTACCACATCACCTGGGCGCATGAGGCGGAGCACACCCTGGCGGAAGGCAATGGCAGGATGCTGGAGGTGCGGTCGCCCGCGCAATTGCCCGCTGCGCTTGCACGCCTCGAGTACCCGGCGGCTACTTGAACCATTGTCCCGAGGCGCGCGGTTATCATCGTTGAAGACAGCGAGGAAACGAATGTACAGATCAATCAGGATACTGTTGGCACTGGGCCTGCTGGCCATCGCCGGCGCGGGCGTCGCGGCGGGTGCGGACAAACCCGCCACGGCGTGGCTGCGGGCCGACATCGTGCTGGACGCCAATGGCACATTGAGCTCAATCGCCTGGCCTGACCAGAAAGCCGGGGGAGCGGTGCTTACCGACCACCTAGAAAAGATCATCCGCACCTGGGAATTCGAACCCGGCAGATTCGACGGAGCGCCGGCGATCACCAAGACCCGGCTCAATCTGGAAGTGAGCCTGGAAAAGAGCCGGCAGGGCGACCTGCAGGTCGCGATATTGCACGCGAATACCGGGGTGGGCTTCAATTCCATGCCGCCGCCACGATATCCATTCCCGGCAGCGCAGCGCGGATACTCGGCCGAGCTGCGCATACGCCTGGCGATCGATGAGCAGGGCAAGGTGGCGTCCGCGAGCGTGATTGGATACCAGGGCGAATCACTGGACAAGTGGATACGCAAGGCTTTCGAGGACGCGGGCATGACCGCCGTGCAGTCGTGGACCTTCCAGCCTGAGCAGGTAGCAGGCAAGCCGCTCGCGTCCCAGGCCGACGTACCGATACTGTTCTGCATGGAATCGACGTGGTGCAAGAAGCAGGAGGCGGCGCGCCGCGCCACTGATTCGTCCAGCGCGTCCGCTGACCAGGCAATCGCGCTGGACAGCGCGGTGAAGATCCGCAGATGGAGCGGGACCGCCGACATCTGACCTGCTCTTTCCGTTCGCGCGGGCGATCGCAGGCTGACAGTCCTGACCGCGGGATATAAGCTTGATTTGCTGATTGGAGGTAATGAGATGGGCAGGGTTTCACCCGCGATAGATGAAACAGCGATGTGATCCAGATGGCTGCTTGCCTGCAACGCGTCCTGCTGTTCGTTGTTCTCATGCTTTCGCTGGGCACCGCGGCCACCGCGCAGGTCGTCAAGGAAAAATACCAGCCGGCCAGCGGCGATGCCTGGATCGACCGGCAACTGGCCGACAGCAACGCCTATGCCGCGCGCTACCCGCAAAGCTTCGCCGATGAAATGGCGCGCTACTACTCGGTACCGCGCGATTATGTCGAGGCCATGCTGCAGCAACCGTCTTGGGAAGCAGGGGACATCCTGATGGCCTGCGCCCTGGCCCAGGCCGCGGCGCAACCTTGTCGCGCGGTCGTGCGCGAATGGTCGCGCGACCATGCAGAAGGCTGGGCGGGCGTGGCCAAGCGCCTGCAGGTCAAGCCAGGTTCCATGCAGTACGGCGAGGTGCGCAAGGACATCGAGGCGACCTATTCGCGCTGGGCGCGTCCGCTCAGCAAATAGCCGGTGGAGTGCCGATCCGCTTTCCCGGGTCTTGCGGGTGCCTTGCCCAGGAAAGGCTGATCACAATTAAAAGTTTCTTCTGAATATGCCGCTGAAGACTTTTCTTTGCTTCTGTTTCCCGCACACTGCGGTCCATGAAGAGCATGGTCGATGCGTAGCAAGCTGTTTGTTCCCGGCGTACGCCCGGAACTGTTCGCCAAAGCCCTGGCGGGCGATGCCGATGCATTGAGCTTCGACCTCGAGGATTCGGTCCCGGCCCAAGGCAAGGAAGAGGCGCGCGCCAACGTGGCCGGATTCCTGCGATCGCCACCGCTGCTCGCTGCGGCCAAGGTCATCGTGGTGCGGGTCAACGCGCTGGACACGCCGTATTTTGAAGCGGACCTGCTTGCGGTCGCGTGCCCCGGTGTTGCCTTGATCAATCTGCCAAAAGTGGAATCCGCCGAAGACATCCGCGCTGCGGTGGCGGTGCTGGAGCGCGTCGAGGCCGGCAACGGTACCAACGCACCGATCCGGCTGCTGGCCACCATCGAGACCCCGCGCGGCCTGCGTCTTGCCGCGCAGATCGCATCGGCACATCCACGCGTGGCCGGGCTGCAGCTGGGCCTGGCCGATCTGTTCGAGCCCCACGGCATCGATCGCCACGACCCGGCCAACCTGCACGCGACGCTGTACGCCATGCGCATGGCCGCGGCCGAGGCCGGGGTGTTTGCCTGGGACGCGGCGTTTGCGGATCTGGGCAACGCCGCTGGTTTCCGCGCCGAGGCCATGATCTCGCGCCGCCTGGGTTATGTCGGCAAGAGTTGCATCCACCCCAGCCAGGTCGCGTTGGCGAACGCGGTCTTCCTGCCGGACGCGGAGCAGATTGCGGTTGCACGGCGCATTGTCGCGGCTTCCCGCGAGGCCGAGGCACGCGGGCGTGGGGCGTTCTTGGTCGATGGCCAGATGATCGACCTGCCGTTCCTGAAGCGCGCCGAGGCCATCGTGGCCGCCGTCGATTCCAGCAGTGGTCCGCAATGACGATCAAATCTCTGGCGGTGATCCGCTCCTTCTTCGCTTCGATCCTGGCGCTGTGGTTCTTCGGCCTCTCCACGCCGGTACTTGCCGAAAGCCTGTCCACGGTGAAGACCACTTCGCTGCCGGCGCTTGCCAGTGGCGGACCGCTGTCGGGACTGGTGGCGGTGGCGGGTCGCCCGGTCGCGATCGCGCCGGACCAGGCCTGGGTGTTGGGCGTGGATGGCCAAGCCTGGGTTCGCAGCGATTGGCGCCCAACAGACGCCCACATGGCCTTGAGGGGTGCTGTCGGCAATGCGCAGGGCGCCTTCCTGCTGTTCGGTCCGGCGGACGGAACAGCAACGGACCAGGTGCAGCAACTGGTCCTCGGCAAGGAGCGGCTTTCCGCCCGCAAACTGCCGACGTTGCCAGGCCCATTGCAAAGCGCGCGCGCAGCAGCCAGCGCCGACCGGCTTTACCTGGCCGGCATTGATGCCGGTGGCAAGGCCGTGCTGTTTTCTATTGCGCCGGCGGCGACGGGTGCGCAATGGCAGGCTTCGGCCGGCTGGCCGGGAGACGCCGCACCCAGCTCGCTGGTGGCGCAGACCTCGGCCGTGTTCGTTACCGTGCCGGGAGCAGGGGGGGAACGCATCCTGCGCTGGTCTTCCGACCTGGGCTGGCAGGACAAGGGAAGCGTACCGGGCCGGGTGATGCCCGGATCGTCACGTGCCATTGGCCAGGCCCATGTGATCTATCTGCTTGGTGACCGTAGCGACCCTGCTGCGGCGCCGACGATGATGACCTTCCAGACCATCACCGGATCGTGGGCGACCCTGCCCGCGTCAACCGTGATCCCCGCCTCCGCAGTGGCCGCATGGAACAACGGCCTGCTGCTCGCCGGTCCTTCCGCGGACGGACGCGGCACTGCTTTCTCCTCCCTGCAAGTCCAATCCAGCAAGGTCCTGCTGAAGTGGCTGGACTGGGTGGTGATGGCGATCTATCTGAGCGCGATGGTGGGAATAGGCCTCTATTTCTACTTGCGCGAAAAGCGTAGTTCGACCGCGGATTTCTTCGTCGGCGGGCGCAGCATCCCGTTTTGGGCCGCAGGCATCAGCCTGTATGCCACCAACACCAGCTCGATCAGCTTCATCGCCATCCCGGCCAAGGCCTTCGAGACCAACTGGCAATACCTGACCAACAACCTCATCGCGGTGTTCGGGCTGATGTTCGTGGCGGTCTGGATCGTGCCGCTGTTGCGGCGGCTGGACCTGATGTCGGTGTTCACTTACCTGGAAACCCGCTTCCATCCGGCGATCCGCATGCTCGCCAGTGCGCTATGCATCGTCATGCAGATCGGTAGCCGCATGAGCGTGATCCTGTTCCTGCCGGCGCTGGCCATCGCCACCATCACCGGCATCGATGTGGTCTGGAGCATCTGGATCATGGGCGGCTTCACCATCCTCTATACCGCGCTGGGCGGGATGAAGGCGGTGATCTGGACCGATTTCGTGCAGGTCTTCGTGATGATGGGCGGTGCGATCTTCGCCATCGGGTTCATCATTTTCCAGATCCACGGCGGGCTGCCCGAGTTCGTGGCCACGGCCGCGGCCAGCGACAAGACCCACCTGCTGGATTTCAGTTTCGACCTGACCAAGGCCACGGTATGGGGCTTTATCTTCCTGGTCCTGTTCGACGTGGTCCTGACCTTCCCCAAGGACCAGGTGCTGATGCAGCGCGTGTTGTCCACCAAGTCGGACAAGGAGGCCGGACGTTCGATCTGGGCCATGGCCGCGATCATGATCCCGGGCGGCTTCGTGTTCTACACGATCGGCACCGCGCTGTTCGTGTTCTACAAGGACAACCCGGAACGGATGAACCCGCTGCTGTCGATTGATGCGACCTTCCCCCTGTTCATTGCCGCCGAATTGCCGATGGGTCTCACCGGGCTGATCATCGCCGGCATTTTCGCCGCCGCCATGTCCACCCTTTCGAGCATCATCAACAGCGTGGCCACGCTGGCCTCGGTGGACTTCTACGAAAAACTGGCGAAAAACCCGACCCCAAAGAAAAGCGTGCTGTTCGCCGAGTTGATGACGGTGGCGGTCGGCCTGTTGGGCATAGGCGTGGCCCTGCTGCTCTCGCGCTACGACATCCATTCGCTGTTCGATGTCTCCATTGAACTGGCCGGCCTGCTCGGCGGCGGCTTCGCCGGGGCTTACACGCTGGGCATGTTCACCCGGCGCGCAAACTCGCAGGGCGTCGCCATCGGCATTGCCTCGAGCATCGCCCTGACCCTGATCGCGTGGTCGATGGATCTGGTCCATCCGTACTTCTACCTGGCCATCTCGATCATGCTGTGCATCGTGATCGGTTACCTGGCAAGCCTGCTGTTCCCCGCACCGACGCGCAACCTGGATGGACTGACCATCTACGCCAAGTCCGACAGCAACTACGTCAAGCCGGTGGCCGGGGCACGCTAGACTGCAGGGCGGGCTGCTTCATCGTGCCCGCGACCGATTGCATGCAAGCCTGCCGAATAGCCGGGGAAATGTCGTGGATACCCAGTTCCTGAAAACCTTCGTGGCTGTCGTCGACCACGGATCGATGGCCGCTGCGGCACGGCTACTCAACATCACCCCGGCCGCGGTGGCGCAGCAGATCAGGACCCTGGAGCGGGAAATCGGCGCGCCGCTGATTGCGCGCGTCGGTCGCACCGTCAGCGTCACCGAGGAGGGTTCGCGCATCCTGCAGCGCAGTCGCGACCTGCTGCGCGACGTGGCCGACCTGCGCAGCCTGGCCAACGACAACGCGATTTCCGGCGAGTTGCGGCTGGGCGCCTGTCCCACTGCATTGGCCGGCATGCTGCCGGATATCCTGGCGCGAATGGTGGAGAAATTCCCCGAGATCAACGTATTCATCAAGCCGGGCTATTCGGCTGATCTGTATCGCGCGGTGGAAAGCGGCGAACTGGATGCGGCGATCGTGCTGCACGCGCCGTACACCTTGCCCAAGACCTGCAACTGGCAACTCCTGCGCGAGGAGCCGCTGGTGGTGCTGGCGCCCGCCAGCATGGCGGGGGCCGATCCGCACGAACTGTTGGCCACGCAACCCCTGATCCGCTACGACCGCAACCACTGGGGCGGCCGCCAGGCGGAGGAATACCTGCAACGCATGGGAATCTCGCCGCACGAGCGATTCGAGCTGAACGCGCTCAACGCCATCGCGGTCATGGTGGACCGCGGCCTCGGCGTGTCGCTGGTGCCCGATTGGGCCAAGCCCTGGCCGGAAGGATTGAAGCTGGTGCGCATCCCGCTTCCCCACGAAAGCGTGCCGAGGCAGATCGGCATCGTCTGGTCGCGCTCGACGATCCGCATACGCCTGGTCACCGTGTTCCTGGAAGAGAGTCGCGCAGCCATGAAGGTCATCAACGGGTAGGGTAGGCGTGGGTCGACCACGGCTGTAGAGCCCCGCGTGCCAGGCTGCCGCTCGCGAGAAGGAAGTCGTGGCGCAGTGCCTGGGCGCCCATCCTCGTGCAAGATCAGAAGCAGTCGGAGACTCCGGCTCGATAAAAAGCATATTTGTTGCATCGCGTCATAAGTAGCTGATCGGTAAGCAACAAAAACTAGACTCTGAACATAGTTCGGCCCGGTTCTATTCCCTTCGTCCAGCGCCTAGTCTCGCCTTGATAGTCGGGGCTTCACGTAGGTGTCCTGGAGGGGATGCTCGGCAGGCAAGCGCAACGCGTGCGCACGGCGGTCGCATACACAAACGGGGGAGCCGCGTACCTGCGCGTCTCTGAAGCACAAAAATCCATAGAGACCAAACACCATGAAGCACGTACCGGCCACATTCGGCGTTTTCCTGCTGGCAGCTGCCATCAGCGCCAGCGTCCACGCGCAGCAGGCAGCCACGCCTTCAGACGCCGACCAGACCGAGGAGGCGAAAAGAAAGCTTGATGCCGTCGACCTGCAAAGCGTCGTCGTCACCGGCACGCGCACGCCGAAGGCGATCGACAAGATCCCGGGCGCGATCACCCTGGTCTCGAAAGAGGAAATCAGGCAAACCCTGGCCCTGACCGAAGACGCGACCGCGGTGCTGGCGCGGACCGTGCCCGGCTATGCGGAATCCTCGCAGGCCATGAGCAACTCCGGCGAAACCCTGCGCGGGCGCATCGCCCTGCGCCTGTTCGACGGCATCCCGCAGGGCTCGCCGCTGCGTGAAGGCAACCGCAGCGCCACGTTTACCGACATGGGCATCGTCGAGCGGATCGAAGTCATCAATGGGCCGTCGGCGTCCGAAGGCATTGGCGCGGCCGGCGGCATCATCAATTACCTGTCCGCCGTGCCGCAGAAGGAAGGCAACGAATTCCGCCTGGTGACGCGCTATTCCAGCCAGTTTGCGGATGACAGCAGCGGCTGGAAGGTCGGCCTGAACTTCATGCGCAAGCAGGACAACTACGACCTGGTGGTGGGCGCCTCGGTCATCGACCGCGGCATGGCCTATGACGCCGATGGCCGTCGCGTGGGCATGAACACCAGCGGCTCGGTCTCCGATTCCGAGGCCAAGAACCTTTTCCTCAAGGGCGGCTTCAATTTCGGCGAAGACGGCATGCAGCGGCTGCAGGCCAGCTACAGCCACTTCAAGATCGTGGGCAACGGCGATTATGTCGGCGTCGATGGCTGCCGCTACAATCCGGTCACCTGCCCGATCCCCGTGACCAACACTGCCGAGCGCGGCCACATCTTCGGCAGCAAGTCGGAGATCAACGATTTCGAGCAGTTCAACGTGCTTTACAGCAATGGCGATTTCTTCGGCGGTACGCTGCTGTTGAATGCCTACTGGGCCGACCAGGCGATGCGCTACCTGCCCGAAAATGGCGACGACAAGCAGGTGGTGAAGGTGGATGGCAGCTTCAACGAAGCCAACCGCATCTTCGACCAGTCCGAAATCGCGACCAAGAAGCACGGTTTCCGCCCGTCCTGGGTGACCTCTTCGCTGTTCGATGTTTCCGGGCTGGAGCTACGCGTCGGCGTCGACTACGTCTATGACGAGGCGCAGCAGCGCCTGGCGCTGACCGATCGGGTCTGGGTGCCGCCGATGGAATACACCAGCACAGCGCCGTACATGCAGCTCAGCTACGACCTGGGTCCGGTCACCCTGAGCGGCGGCTATCGACACGAGGACGGTGAGCTGCACGTCGACAGCTATACCACCACGGCCTTCCGGAACAGCGTCTTCGTCCAGGGTGGAGGTGTGAAATACACCGAGGGCCTGGTCAATTTCGGCGCCATCTGGCGGATAACCGACGAATGGTCGGTGTTCGGCTCCTACGGCGAGGGCTTTGGCCTGCCCAACATCGGCATCCCGTTGCGCAACATCAACGTGCCGGGACAGTCGGTCGACAAGATCCGCGACCTGCAGCCGATCATCGTCGACAACCGCGAATTCGGCTTTAACTGGCGTGGTGACAAGGGTTCCTTCGGCGGTTCGTACTACGACTCGCGCTCGCCGTTCGGCACCTCGCTCTCGGTCGATCCCGCCACCAACGATTACGTCCTCAACCGCGCCCCGACCCGGATCAAGGGCGTGGAGTTGAGCGGTGAATGGCGCTTTACCGATGAGTGGAAGGCCAGTGCGCTCTATTCGCGTATCCGCGGCAAGACCTCCTTCTGGAATTCCGACCTGACCGGTCGTTACCCGGCGGGCGATCTGAACAAGCCGATCGGCGTGTCGGACATCAATCCCGACAAGATCGGCGCCGCGGTGACCTGGAATTTCGTGCCCGAAGCCGGGGTCACCCTGAGTGCCACCAAGTTGTTGAACAGGGACCTGTCGGCGACCGATGTCCGTCCGTTCGATGGCAACACCTACAGCTTCGAGGAGCACACCAAGGGCTATACGCTGTTCGACCTGAGCGCGACCTACAAGACCGAGAACTTTGGCCGCTTCACCGTCGGCATCGAGAACCTGACCAACAAGCAGTACGTGCTCAGCTGGTCGCAGGTCGATTTCTTCAAGAACTATTTCGCTGGTCGCGGCCGCATGACGTCTCTTACCTACGAGTTGACGTTCTGAACCCAGATCGATCCACGGTGGCCGGCCATGGCCGCGCCAGCAGCCAAGCCGTCCGGCAATCCCGCGGACGGCTTTCGATCGCTGGCATGGGGAAGAGCGGCGTGATGGGCTTGTTACTCGCGGTGTCCGGCATAGCGCCTGCCATCGCCGCTTCCTTGCCAGCCAGCCCTGCAGGTGCGGGTGCCGACTCTCCTCGGTTCTCGGCAGAACGCCTGCAGCGGTTGGATGGCTTCCTGCGCAAGGCCACCGATCTCCATGGTTATCTGGGGGCAGTGAGCCTGGTCGTGCTTGATGACGAAGTGGTGCAGTCGCAAGCCTACGGCTATCGCGACCTGGCCCGCACCGCGCCGATGCGCACCGATTCCATCTTCCGCATCTATTCCATGACCAAGACCGCGACCACGATCGCGGTGCTGGTGCTGATGGAAGAGGGCAAGTTGAACCTGGACGATCCGGTGGAGAAATTCCTGCCGGAGTTCGCTGACATGAAGGTGTTCACCGGCGGTACCGCCGACGCGCCGCAACTGCGGCCTGCAAACAACAAGCTCACCCTGCACCAGTTGCTCACGCACACGGCCGGGTTCGCGACCGGTGGCGCGGGTTACGAGGAGCCCACCCGAATCCTGGAACGCGCCGACTTGCATGGCTCGGCCGATCTCGCCGAGTTCTCGCGCCGCTTGAGCCGGGTGCCGTTGGCGGTGGAGCCGGGGACGCGCTTCAGCTACGACGGCACCCAACTGGAAGTGCTGGCGCGGGTGGTGGAAGTGGTCAGCGGGCAGCGCTTCGATGCGTTCCTGCAGCAGCGCCTGTTCGATCCGCTGGGCATGGCCGACACTGGTTTCAGCGTGCCCATGGACAAGCGCGCCCGCATCGTCGACATCACCGTGATGGGTGAGGACGGCAAGCTGCATCTGGACGATGGCCGCAGCGCGGTGGATCCGGGGGCGATGCTCAACCGCTATCCCAGCGGCGCCGGCGGACTGTATTCGACGGCGCCGGACTTCATGCGCCTGTGCCGGATGCTGCTTGGCGGCGGCACGTTTCGTGATGGCATGCACGCCGGGGTGTCGATCCTCGGCCGCAAGACCGTCGAGCAGATGATGCTCAACCACCTCACCTTCCTCGATCCGCCGGTCACCGAGTTCAGCGATGCCGAAGGCTTCGGCCTGGGTGGTTCGGTGCTGCTCGACCCGGCACGCAAGGGACGCCTGGGGTCGGTCGGGCAGTTCGGCTGGTCGGGTGCGGCTTCCACCTATTTTTCCATCGATCCGCAGGAGCGCATGATCTCGATCCTGCTACTGCAGCATCTTCCCGATAAGGCGGCCAACGACCTGCCGCGGATCAGCACGCCGTTCTACAACCTGGTCTATCAGGCGCTGGTGCGATGAACGCACCGGTTCGCAATGTCCTGCTAGTGGCGGGCTCGGCCAATCTTGATTTCGTGGTCCGCGCATCGCACGTGCCCGCGCCGGGTGAAACCGTACTGGGTCGGGAATTCAATACCTTTCCCGGCGGCAAGGGCGCCAACCAGGCGGTGGCCTGTGCGCGTGCGGGTGGGGTTGAAACCCGCATGTTGCTGGCGTTGGGAAACGATCGCTTTGCGGCCACCCTCGAAGAGTCGTTGCAAGAGGCAGGCGTGCAACTGCAGGTCGTGCGTAGCGCGTTGCCTACCGGGACTGCCTTCATCTGCCTGTCCGATGATGCCGAGAACGCAATCACAGTGGCGCCGGGCGCCAATGCTTCGCTGCGCGGCGACGAACTGTGCTCATTGCACGAAGTAAGCCACCTGCTGCTGCAACTGGAGACGCCGCTGACGGCTGTGACTGCCTTTGCATTGGCCGCACGTGCGGCGGGTGTGCAGGTGGTGCTCAATGCGGCACCCGCGCGCGCGCTGCCTACCGAGCTGCTGCGATCGGTGGACGTGCTGATCGTGAACGAGGGCGAGCTCGCCACCATCACCGGACACCACGGAACCGTGAGCGAATGCCTGGCGCAGCTCGACGTGCCCTGCGTGGTGGTGACCCTGGGCGCACGCGGTTGTTGCGCAAGGCAGGGCGGGAAATTTTTCCTGCAATCCGGATTCAAGGTGCAGGCCGTCGATACCACTGCCGCCGGCGATACGTTTTGCGGCGCCCTGGTCGCGGCAGTGAGCAGGCAGCAGCCCATGGCCGATGCCTTGCGCTATGCCAGCGCCGCATCGGCATTGACCTGCACCGCCCTTGGCGCACAATCCAGTATCCCCACGCGGGAGCAAGTACAGGCGCTGTTGCAGGATCCGGCTGCCATCCCCTCCCCGCAAGCAGTGGCCGCACTGGGCATCTATTGCGGCTTCGGCTGAGCCCCTTTTGCTTACTGCTGGATGCAAGACCGAATGACCACGCCCTACCAGACCCCCGACTACGACGACGCAGCGCCCGATTACGGGCCCGCGCCGATCAAGACCGAGTACAAGTTCTCCCACGTCACCACCGGGCGTTACCTGCCCACGCCGGGCAAGGCGCCGGGGTGGCCATTCGCCGATATCGGCCAGTGGATGATCGATGCCAATGCCAGTTCCGCAGACTGGCTGGCGGAATTGAAGGATTGGCGCCGCGAGCATCTCGTCCGGATCGGCTACGACGACGGCAACTACCGCCGGCCGGAACTGCAGTGGGCGCAGCGCAATTTCGTACATGCGCAGATGATGGTGGAAGACCGTTACTTCTACGATCCGGTGAAGGGCGAGTACACCGTCGACCGTTACCTGGACGATCTGGAGGCGCGCTTCGGCGGCCTGGACAGCGTGCTGATCTGGTACATCTACCCCAACATCGGCGTCGACGACCGCAACCAGTTCGACCTGGCCCACAGCATGCCCGGCGGCCTCGATGGTTTGCGCGGCGCAGTGCAGGCGTTCCAGAAACGTGGCGTCAAGGTGTTCCTGCCGGCCAAGCCGTGGGACCACGGCACCCGTGATCCAGGCATGACCCATTGGGACGGTTTGGCGGAAATCGTCAAGGCGGTCGGTGCCGACGGCATCAATGGCGACACATTCAATGGCGTGCCGCGTGCGTTCTTCGACGCCTGCGACAAGCTCGGCCAACCGGTCGTGGTCCAGCCCGAATCGACCATCAGTTCGGAAGAGCAACTGATCTGGAATGTGCAGAGCTGGGGCAAGAAAGCGCCTGACGGTCCGGTGCCGCCGGTGTCCAAGTGGAAGTGGCTGGAGCCACGGCACATGGTCAACTACGAGAATCGCTGGGGCCGCAACCGCAACCACGACCTGCAGTACATCTTCTTCAACGGTATCGGCTACAACGCCTGGGAAAACATCTGGGGCCTGTACAACCAGTTCACCCCACGCGATGGTGAGGCCTTGCGTCGCATTGCCGCCATCTCGCGCCAGTTCGCTCCGTTGATGGTCAGCATGGAATGGGAGCCCTACCAGCAGAGCTTGCAGGCAGGCATTTTCATCAGTCGCTTCCCTGGCGCAGGCCGGGCGCTGTGGACCCTGGTCAACCGCAACGAATACGCGGTGGACGGCGAACAATTGGCGGTATCGCATGCCGAGGGGACGCGCTATTTCGATGCCTGGAACGGGGTCGAGTTGCGGCCGCGGTTGATTGACGGCGAAGCCATCATTGAACTGCCGATGGAGGCCCGTGGTTTCGGTGCGCTCCTGGCCTTGCACGCCGGCACTGGCGAAGCCGGCCTGGCGGCGCATTTACAGACATTCCTGCAGACCATGCAGGATTCCGCCAGCGCCCCGCTGAGCAGCTATTCCGCCACCTGGAAGCCGGTGACCCAGCAGCAGATCAGCATCGCGCCGACCGCAGTGCAGGCCACCGCGCCGGAAGGCATGCTCAGCATTCCCGCGGGCGAATTCCTGTTCCAGGTGGGCGGCATCGAAATCGAAGGTTTCAACTGGGCCGGACAGGATTTCCAGTATCCGTGGGAAGACTGCCCGCGTCGCCACCACCGCCAACGCATGTCCCTGAAGTCCTTCCATATCGACCGTTACCCGGTCACCAACGCGCAGTTCAAACGCTTCATCGACGCCAGCGGCTATTGGCCGAAGGATGATTCCAACTTCCTTGCTGACTGGAACAACGGTGCACCGCGTGCTGGCTGGGACAACAAGCCGGTCACCTGGGTATCGCTGGAAGACGCGCGCGCCTATGCGCATTGGGCGGGCAAGCGCCTGCCGCATGAATGGGAATGGCAGTACGCCGCGCAGGGCAACGATGCCCGCCTCTATCCTTGGGGCAACGATGCGGACAGCAGCTGCACGCCAAGGGTCAACCGCGGCCGCCGGCTGCTGCCACCCAGCGATGTCGATGCGCATCCGCAGAGTGCCAGCCCATTTGGCGTCGAGGATCTGGTTGGCAACGTCTGGCAATGGACCGACGAATACCAGGACAAGCACACGCGTGCCGCGGTCTTGCGTGGCGGCAGCGCCTACCAGCCGCAGACCTCGCACTGGTATTTCCCGCAGGCCTACCGCCTGGACCAGCACGGCAAGTACCTGCTGATGGCGCCGTGCAAGGATCGCTCGGGTTGCATCGGTTTCCGCTGCGTAGTGGATGCCGAATGACTTCCGCCACGTCTCCGGTCAAGGTCGAACTCGGCGGCCTGCTGGGCGATGCGCTCGCCGCCAACCACTCCGGCCGGCTGTCGCATTTCATCGTCGATGAAACCAGCCCGGCCATCGAGATCTTCGATCCGGTCCGTGCGTCGAAGAATAACGAAGGCGACTGGTACGGCGAGCACGCCGGCAAATGGTTGTACGCCGCCGCGAAATCCGCGGGCCGCACGCAGGATCCGCAGCTCATCGAACACCTGCATCGTGTCGCCGGCTACCTGGTCGGCGTGCAGGACGCCGACGGCTACCTGGGCACCTATGCACCCGATCATCGTTTCATGCGCAAGCAGCCGCCCAAGCCGGGCACCTGGGATGGCGCGCCCAGCGTGCGCACCTGGGATATCTGGACCCACAGCTACCTGATCCTCGGCTTGCTCGAAGTGCACAGGCACTTCCCGAAGCCGGAGTACCTGCGCGCGGCAAGCAAGATCGGCAACCTGTGCTGGCGCACGCTGACCGAAGGCGGCATCGATATCTGCGAACTCGGCAACCACCATGGCATGTCGGCCACGGTACTGATGGATGCGGCGGTCGAACTGTATTTCGCCACCGACACGCCGCGCTACCTGGAACTGGCGCAGCTGGTATTGCGGCAAGCCGATGCCAATCCGGACCTGGCCCTGCTGCAGCGCGCGCTGGCCGGCGTCGACGCTTCGGAAATCGCCACCGGCAAGGCCTACCAACTCGCCTGGAACCTGGTCGGCCTGGCCAAGCTGCACAAGGCCACCGGAGATGCCCCGTATCGCGTGGCCGTGGACAACCTGTGGCAGAGCATCCGCAGCCAGCACCTGACCCTGGGGGGCGGACCGTGGGGTGGCGTGGCCCATCGTTCGCGCGAAGTATTCAATCCGGCCGGCGTGTTCAGTCCGCATGGCTACGTCGAGACTTGTTCGCTGCTTGCCTGGATCCAGCTCAACCGCGAACTGTTGGCCATCAGCGGTGAGGCGCGCTACGCGGAAGAGATCGAGCGTACCGCCTACAACGACCTGCTCGGCGCCATGGCGCCCGGCGGTGAGGACTGGTGCTACTACTCGTTTGCCAACGGTCGCCGCGTGCACACCACCTACTGGCGCTGCTGCAAATCAAGCGGGGCGATGGCGATCGAAGAGTTGCCTGCAATCGCCTACACGCAGTTGCCGCAGGGCGCGATATCCATCAACCTGCTCGGACCGGGCTCCGCAGAGTTCGATCACCCGCGCGCGGGCAGGCTGCAGCTTCAGCAGCTGACCCGATACCCGTTCGACGGCGGCATCGTCGTCCAGGTGACGCCGCAACGCAGCGCGCAGATCGCACTCTCGATACGTATCCCACAGTGGGCGGAAGGGGCGACCGTGCTGGTCAATGGCCAGGCCCACTCGGGTTCCGCGGTGCCGGGCAGCTATGCGGTGATCGAACGCGAGTGGCAGGCGGGCGACGAGATCCACCTCGACCTGCCCATGCCACCGGTCGCACATGGACAGGTCCAGCAGAACACCCAGGAATCCCTTGCCCCCGATGGCTCGCCGGTGCGCCAGCAGGTCATGCATTACGAATACGTGGCGGTCACGCGCGGTCCGCTGGTTTATGCCAGCGACCTGATCGATGGATACAGGACCGGCGAGACATTGCGTTTGTCCGCTGCGCCCATCGATCAATGGCTGCAGGTGGCGAAGCAGGACAACGGCGAAGGCCCCGCGATCCACCTGCACAGCATCGGTCGCACGCCACTGCTGCTTGAGCCGTATTACCGCACCGGGGGTCGCATCGACGGTGCCTGGCGGTTGACGTGGATGTCGCTGGCGCCGGGGCAAGGCCACGATCGGCGGGGTTGAGGCTCTTCCTCAAGCAAGAAATTGTGCCGACAGAAACTATCGGGCGATCCTGTTCAAGCCCGGCTGCATGGATCAGACTTTTCGCCAGTGGAGTTGATGGGGTAGAGGGAGACGGATCTTATGGCAACACCTTCCGCTTTCGCGTTCGCGGGACGTACCGGCGCAGCCGGTCCGTTGAGCGGCGTGCGCGTGCTGGATCTCAGCGCCTACATTGCCGGGCCCTACGGCTGCACGCTGCTGGCTGACCAGGGCGCAGAGGTGCTCAAGGTCGAGCCACCCGATGGCGACAACCTGCGCAAGTACCCGTCCACGTTGCAGGCCGAGAGCCGCGCTTTCATCGGCGTCAACCGCAGCAAGCTGGGCATCGTCCTGGATTTGAAGAACCCCGTCGAACATGCAGCCTTGTTGAAACTGGTGCGCGAGGCCGACGTGCTGGTGCACAACTTCCGTCCCAGTGTGCCCAGGCGCCTGGGCATCGAGCACGAACAGTTGAACCTGATCAATCCGCGCCTGGTCTACTGCGCGGTCAGCGGTTATGGGGAAACCGGCCCGATGAAGGACAAAGCCGGCTACGACCAGGTGCTTCAGACCATGACCGGCATGTGCGCATTGCAGGGCAAGCGCGGCGGCGCACCGGAAATCATCTACGGGTCGGTAGTCGATTACTACGCGGCCGCGCTGGTGGCGGCAGGCGTGTCGTCGGCACTTTACGAGCGCGAGCGCAGCGGCCTGGGCCAGTTCGTCGGCGTGTCCTTGCTGCGCAGCGCGTTGACCATGCAGTCGGCGCGGATGATCTGGGCCGAAGGCGAATCACTGGATATCGGCCGCGACATGCGTTCGGGCGGTGTCACCGGCATCCATCCAGCGCGGGAGGGCTACCTCTATATCTCGGCCAACACACCGCGTTTCTGGAAGGCGTTGTGCGCCAAGACCGGTCTGCACATGCTGGAGGCGAATCCGCGCTACGACAGCGTGCGCAAGCGCGCCGACCATGCCAGTGAAATCGTTCCGCACCTGCATGCGGCGCTGACCCGGCACAGCGCGCTCGAATGGGAAGCGATCTTCGGTGATGAAGTGCCCTGCGCCGCGGCACTGCGCGTCGAGGACATGTTCGACCATCCGCAGGTGCTGGCTGAAGACATGGTCGGGGATATCGATCATCCCGTCATAGGCCGCTATCGCGGCGTCACCCGGCCGATCAAGTTTGGACGCACGCCGGGCCCCGATCCTTTTGCGGCACCGGTTTTCAGGGAAGTCGGCGCCGCGCAAGACGACGCACTATCGCCGCAGGAAATGCACAAGGCCTGAGCGCCGGTTCTCGATACTGTTCCGGCTTGCCCGGGTTGTACTTGCTCCTTGAGCATGGGGAGCAATCCAAAAGGAGCCTGCAGGCAAGGCGGCCTCATGCATCGCCTCCGAGGCTTTAACAGTTGCGGCAAAAATCGGCGCTTCTGGATTACAAGGTCCTGGGGCCGCTGCCCTGGGCGGCGTGGGTCGGATTTCCAGGCGACCTGTCGAGTGCAACCGCCTCCCTGGCCAGGCGGCGGATCGTTGCCGAAGCCAGCCCCCAAGCTTCGCGCAACTCCAGCGGGGCCATCTCGTATTTCCCGCCGGGCTTGAGGCCGGGCTCAAGCGTGCGCAAGCGCTGGCCACGCCAGAAGCCGAAGAGCACGCGTTGCTCTTCCGCGCGTATCAGCAGGACGGGACCGTTGCACAGGTAAACCAGGTGGCCCCACTTCACGACTTCCTCCAGTCCCGCCAACGGGCGGATCGCTGCGCGCAGGCGCCCTACGCAATCGGGTAGCCAGCCGTCGAGGTTTCCGACATAGGCATCGGGGTTGGCAGCAGGCGTCGACTTGTTCATGGCCATATCGCGTAATCCGCGGATGAAAGTCGCCAGGCGCGCATGCAGGCCCAGGACAAGGCCTGACTTTACGATGATTTTACGGCGCTGCTGCAGCAGCGAATGGAGCCTTTACGCAACGTCGTCCGACACTGGCGTCCTCGAAAAGCATGAGGAGTACGGCAATGCCCGGTTGGCTGTCGTTGGTGTGTGTCATTGCGGTGATCCTGTCAGCGGCCTACCTGCTGCTGGTGATCCTGCGCCCTGAAAAGTTCTGAACGGGAAACGACGATGACGGAGACACTTCTCGTGTTCGCGCTGGCCATTGGAATGGCCTGGCCCCTGGGCCATTACCTTGCCAAGGTCATGCGCGGCGTGCCCATGCGCGGCGACCGCCTGTTCGGATGGCTGGAAAAACCGGTCTACCGGTTGCTCGGCACCGATCCGCAACGCGGCATGCGCTGGCGCGGCTATGCCAAGGCCTTCCTGCTCAGCAATCTGGTCGTCGGTCTTCTGGTCTGGGTGCTGTTCATGATCCAGGCCTGGCTGCCGTTCAACCCCGACGCCATTCCCAACATGCGCTGGGATACGGCGCTGCACACCATGGTGTCGTTCCTCACCAACACCAACCAGCAGCACTATTCCGGCCAGGCGCAGCTCTCGTACCTGGCACAGATGGTCGGCATCGTCGGCCTGCAGGTCGTCACGCCGATGATGGGCCTGGCCCTGGTGGTGGCCACTTTGCGCGCACTGTTCGGCGGCAAGGAAAAGAACGCCCACGAAACCGGTGATGCCGATGTCGGCAACTACTGGGCCGACGTCACCCGTGCCACCGTGCGCTTCATGCTGCCGCTGTGCCTGCTGTGGTCGGTATTGCTGACCTCGCAAGGAGTGCCTTCGACCCTGGCCGCAGGGCCGACGGCAACGCCGGTCGACGCAAGCGCGCAGATGGCGGAACAGAAGATACCGCTGGGACCGGTCGCGGCGATGGTCGCGATCAAGCAGCTGGGCACCAATGGCGGTGGCTGGTACGGCCCCAACAGCACGGTACCGCTGGAGAATCCGACCCCGCTCTCCAACCTGCTCGAAACCGTCGGAATCATCCTCATCCCGCTTGCCGTGGTCTTCATGGTCGGTCCGCTGGTCGGCCGCAGGAAGCTCACCGTGATGATCTTCGGCAGCATGCTGCTGATGTCGGCCGCGTCCACCGGCTTCGCGGTATGGTCCGAAGCGCATTCGGCCACCGCCTCCGACGTCGCGTTGATGGAAGGCAAGGAAGTGCGCTTCGGCGCCGACACCTCCGCCTTGTGGGCTTCTTTGACCACGCAGACCTCCAACGGTTCGGTCAACGCAATGCACGATTCGCTGGCGCCGCTGACCGGGCTGGATACGCTGGTCAACATGCTGGTCAACGCCATCTGGGGCGGCATTGGCTGCGGCCTGCAGCAGTTCATGGTGTACCTGATGTTGAGCGTGTTCCTGGCCGGGCTGATGACGGGCCGCACGCCCGAACTGTTCGGTCGCAAGATCGAGGCGCCTGAAGTGAAGTTGCTGGCGCTGCTGATCCTGCTGCAGCCGCTGGTGGTGTTGGGCTTCACCGCGCTGACCTTGGCGATGCCGTCGATCACCGGCAATTCGAACCCGGGCTTCCACGGGATCAGCCAGGTGTTCTACGAGTACACCTCGGCCTACGCCAACAACGGTTCCGGATTCGAGGGCCTGGGCGATGCCACCTACTGGTGGAACCTGAGCTGCTCGCTGGTACTGGCGCTGGGACGCTATCCCGCCCTGATCGTTCCGCTGGCCGTGGCCGCGCTGATGGCGCGCAAGCGTCCGGCGCCGGAAAGCGCGGGCAGTCTGCAGATCGAAACACCGACTTTTGTCCTGACCCTGATCGCGGTCGTAGTAGTCATCACGGTGCTGCAGTTCATGCCCGCCCTGGTGCTGGGCCCGATCGCGGACCATCTGTCGCTTGGCGCCATGGCGCACTGAGAAAAATGAAATGAGCGAAATCACTTTCCAGAAAAAGAATCCGCGCAAACCCGCCCTGGTCGATGCCAGTGCGATGCGCAGCGCATTGCGCGACTCCTTCCTCAAGCTGTCGCCGCGGCACCTTCTCAAGAGCCCGGTGATGGCCATCGTGATGCTCGGCACGGTGTTGTCTGCGATCATCACCCTGGCCGGCGTGGCCACGCCCGGCTTCGGCTGGTCGGTCACCCTCATCCTGTTCGTCACCGTGCTGTTCGGCAACTTCGCCGAAGCCATCGCCGAAGCGCGCGGTCGTGGCCAGGCCTCGTCGCTGCGGCGCGCACGCAAGGACCTGATCGCGCGCAAGCAAGGCGCCAACGGCGCCGAATCCAGCTTGCCTGCCGCCGACCTGCGTCCCGGTGACACGGTTGTCGTCAGTGCCGGCGAACAGATTCCCGCCGACGGCGAGATCATCCAAGGCCTGGCCACCATCAACGAATCGGCGGTCACCGGCGAATCCGCACCCGTGCTGCGTGAAGCCGGCACCGACCGTTCCGGCGTGATCGGCGGGACCAAGGTGCTGTCCGATGAGATCGTCATCCGCATCACCGCCGAACCCGGGCACAGCTTCCTGGACCGCATGATCGCGCTGGTCGAAGGCGCCAACCGCCAGAAGACGCCCAATGAGATCGCGCTGACCATGCTGCTGGCGGCGATGACGCTGACTTTCCTGATCGTGGTCGCCACGCTGCCGGTCATCGGCGCCTTCGTCGGCGTGCAGGTCGCACCGCTGCTGCTGATCGCGCTGCTGGTGTGCCTGATCCCGACCACGATTGGTGGTTTGCTTCCCGCCATCGGCATCGCCGGCATGAACCGCGCGCTGTCGGCCAACGTGCTGGCGAAATCCGGCAAGGCGGTGGAAGTCGCCGGCGACGTGGACGTGCTATTGCTGGACAAGACCGGCACGATCACCCACGGCGACCGCCAGGCAACCGTGTTCCATCCGCTGGCCGGTGTCGATGCTTCGCTGCTGCGCGAAGCCGCGCTGCTGGCGTCGCTCGCCGACCCGACCCCGGAAGGCAAGTCGATCGTAAGGTTGGCGCGGGAACAGGGCTGCACCACAGCCGAGCCCGAACGCGCCCACTACCTGCAGTTCACCGCGCACACACGCATGTCCGGCGTGGATCTGGACGATGGCCGCGGCATTTCCCGCGTCATTCGCAAGGGTGCCGGCGATGCGATCAAGCGCCACGTCGAAGCGCAGGGCAGCCTGGTGCCGAACGAGCTCACCGCGCGCGTCGAACAGGTCGCGCGCAGCGGCGCCACCCCGCTGGTGGTCAGCGAAGGAAAGCATGTACTCGGCGTGGTCGAGCTGTCCGATGTGGTCAAGCACGGGGTGAAGGAAAAGTTCGCCCGCCTGCGCGCCATGGGCGTGCGCACGGTGATGATCACCGGCGACAACCCGCTGACCGCCGCTGCCATCGCCGCCGAAGCCGGTGTCGACGACTACATCGCCGAAGCTACACCGGAAGACAAGCTCGCCCGCATCCGCAGCGAACAGGCCAAGGGCAGCCTCGTCGCCATGGTCGGCGATGGCACCAACGATGCGCCTGCGCTGGCGCAGGCCGACGTGGGCCTGGCGATGAACTCCGGCACCCAGGCCGCGAAGGAAGCCGGCAACATGGTCGACCTGGATTCGGATCCGGCCAAGTTGCTGGCCGTGGTCGAAGTCGGCAAGCAGCAGTTGATCACACGCGGTGCGCTGACCTCGTTCTCGCTGGCCAACGACGTCTCCAAATACTTCGCCATCCTGCCGGCACTGTTCGCCGCCGCTATTCCCTCGATGGCCGTCTTGAACGTGATGCATCTGTCCAGCCCGACCAATGCGGTACTGGCGGCGCTGATCTTCAATGCACTGATCATTCCGGCGTTGATCCCGCTTGCATTGCGCGGCGTACGCTTCAAGCCGGCCAGCGCCACCGCACTGCTGCGCCGGAACATGCTGATCTACGGCGCTGGCGGCGTGCTGCTGCCGTTCGTCGCGATCAAGCTCATCGACCTGGCGCTGGCCGCGACAATTGGCGCCTGAGGAATCCACCATGAACTCCATTGCACGCAATCCGCAACTTCAGGACCAAGGCGCCCTCCGCGGCGCCCTGTCCTTCGCCTTCGTCATCCTCCTCGGCATGGGCCTGCTGTACTCGTTGGCAGCCACTGCGCTCGGCCGTGGCCTGTTTCCACAGCAGGCCACCGGCAGCATCGTGATGCGCGACGGCAAGGCAGTCGGCTCATCGTTGGTCGCGCAACCGTTCGCCGACCCGCGCTATTTCCAGCCGCGTCCCTCGGCGGCCGGCTACAACCCGATGTCCGCCTCGGGCAGCAACCAGGCGCGGACCAATCCCGACCTGCGCAAGCGCATCAAGGAAGCTACGGCCGCGGTCATGGCGCGCGACGGCATCGCCGCGCGGGACGTGCCCGCGGAACTCGTTACCCAATCCGGTGGTGGACTGGATCCGGATATCAGTCCGGCCGGGGCACGCGTGCAGATCGCACGCGTGGCGCAGGCGCGGGGACTGGCTCCTCCCGTGGTCGCTGCGTTGGTCACGGCCAACACGCAGGCGCGGCAGTTCGGCGTGCTCGGACAGCCACGGGTCAACGTGCTCAGGTTGAACCTGGCATTGGACGCCGGAAAATAGAGGTCATCATCCGCGACAGCATTAAAATCGACATCCCGCCTTCGCGCGGACGACGACCCGAGGAAGGGCGGTCACAAATCAATCCCTGGCGCACAATAACTGCATGATCGACCCCCGGACCCACCAGGCCGACGCACTGATCGGCGAACTGCGCCGCGAAGGCAGCGGGCGCCTGACCATCTTCCTGGGCGCCGCGCCGGGCGTGGGCAAGACCTACACGATGCTGTCGCGCGCACGCGAACTGCGCAAACAGAATGTCGACGTGGTGGTCGGCATCGTCGAGACCCACGGCCGCGCCGAAACCGCCGCCCTGATCGATGGTCTGGAACTGATGCCGCGCGCGCGTATGGATTACCGCGGCCGCGTGTTCGAGGAAATGGACCTCGACGCGATCCTCGCGCGCAAACCGGCCATCGTCCTGGTCGACGAACTCGCCCATCGCAACGCCACCGGCAGCCGCCACGAACGCCGCTGGCAGGACGTGGTGGAATTGCTGGACGCCGGCATCGACGTCTACACCACGATCAACATCCAGCACCTGGAAAGCCTCAACGATGTGGTCTTCCGCATCACCGGCGTGCGGGTCAGCGAAACCGTGCCGGATGTCGTATTCGACCGCCTGCGCGACATCGTGCTGGTCGACCTGCCACCGCGCGAACTGATCGAACGCCTGCGCCAGGGCAAAGTCTACGTGCCCGACCAGGCCGCACAGGCACTGCAGACGTTCTTCTCGCCTTCCAACCTGATCGCGCTGCGCGAACTGGCGATGCAGACCGCGGCCGACCGGGTGGACAGCGACCTGCGCGAAACCCAGGCCGCACGCGGCGTGTCCGGCATGAACGTGCGTCGCCGGGTACTGGTCGCCATCGATGGTTTGGGCCAGTCGGAATACATGGTCCGCGTGGCGCGCCGCCTCGCCGAACGCCGCGACGCGCCCTGGACCGTGGTCACCGTGCAGAGCGGGGTGGCCGATGAAACGCGCCAGCAGGAACTCGACGGGGCCTTCGCCCTGGCGCGCAAGCTCGGCGCCGAGACCGAAGTGCTGCACGGCGCCAGCATCGCCGATGCGTTGCTGGACCACGCCGGACGCAGCGGGGTGTCGGCGATTGTCCTGGGTCGCACCCGCGAACGCCCGGTCGCGCGCATGTTCAACCGCACGCTGACCCAGCAACTGCTGCAGCGTGGCGCGCATTACGAGTTGACCATCGTCAACACGCCGGAGGCGCGCGCACGCTCGCGACGCGAATCGCACGCGCCACGCCTTTCTTTCATCCGCCACGATTCCGCGCTGGTATTGATCGCCACCTTGCTGGCGGTGCTGGTCGCCTGGCTGGCCGAGCGCTGGGTCGGGCTGGACGATCTGTCGATGGTGTTCATCGTCGCGGTCGTGGTCGTCGCCGCACGCACACGGATGACTGCGGCCGTGGCCACCGCAGTGCTGTGTTTCCTGGCCTACAACTTCTTCTTCATCGAACCGCGCTTCACCCTGCACATCAGCGCGCGCCAGGGCGTGACCACCGTGTTCCTTTTTTTGGTCGCCGCACTGGTGGCCGGGCGGTTGGCATCCAGGCTGCGCATGCAGGTGATCGCCCTGCGCGCTACCAACACCCATGCCACCGCCTTGCAGGAACTGGGCCGGCAACTGGCCAGCGCCGCGGACCTGGGCCAGGTACTCGCCGCCGGTCGCACCTCGCTGCAGGCGGCCTTCGGGGTGCCAGCGTGGGTCCGCATCGGCGATGCCGTGGCCGCATCGGATTCGGCGAAGCTCGGTGATACCGACCTGGGCGCGGCTGACTGGGCGCAGCGCCACGGCCAGGCGACCGGCCGCTACACCGACACGTTGGCGGGCTCGGCATGGTGGTTCCTGCCGCTGCGCAACGATCGCGAAACCCTCGGCGTGATCGGCCTGCGCTTTGCCAGCGACAACGCGCGCCTCGCCTTCGAGCAACGGCGCCTGGCCGAGGCCATGGCCGACGACATCGGCCAGGCCGCATTGCGCACGCGGCTGGTATCGGACCTGGAAACCGCGCGCGTCGGCAACGAAACCGAGCGCCTGCGTTCGGCGTTGCTCTCTTCGGTTTCGCACGACCTGCGTTCGCCGCTGTCGTCGATGATCGGTTCGGCCAGCAGCCTCGCCAACTATGCCGATGCGATGAGCGCCGAAGACCGCAAGAGCCTGCTCGACACCATCCAGCTGGAAGGCGAACGCCTGGACCGCTACATCCAGAACCTGCTCGACATGACCCGGCTAGGCCACGATGGCCTGACCTTGAACCGCGACTGGATCGGCGTGGACGAACTGATCGGATCGGCCACCAGCCGCCTGTTGCGCTACCAGCCCGAGGTGAAGTTGAAGATGCGAATCGCAGCGAACATGAAGCCGATCTGGGTGCATCCGGCGCTCGTCGAGCAGGCGTTGTTCAACGTGCTCGAGAACGCGGCAAAGTTCTCCCCGCCCGGCCAACCCGTGGAGATCGACGCGGACCTGGTCGAGGGCAAACTGCGCATCGACGTGCGCGACCACGGCCCCGGCATTCCCGAAGACGAGCGCGCGCGCATCTTCGACATGTTCTACAGCGTGGAGCGGGGCGATCGCGGTCGCCACGGCACCGGGCTGGGCCTGACCATCAGCCAGGGCATGATCGGCGCGCATGGCGGCAGCGTGGAAGCGCTCGCGGGCGCCGATGGTCGTGGCACCATGATCCGGATTACCCTGCCGCTCATCGAACCTCTGCCGCAATCCAAAGATGCCGACGCCGACTGATCCGAACGTCCCCGCCTCCGCGCCACCCGCGCGGGTGCTGGTGATCGACGACGAGCCGCAGATCCGCAAGTTCCTCGACATCAGCTTGCGCGCGCAGGGCTACCAGGTGGCGCTGGCGGCGAGCGGAGAGGAAGGGCTGATCGCCCTCGCCACCCAGGGCGCGGAC
>JBDTPP010000032.1:0-28025 GCA_039932615.1 Pseudoxanthomonas sp. | reverse complement strand
GGTGGTGGCTATGGGTGGACTCGAACCACCGACCCCGTCATTATGAGTGACGTGCTCTAACCGGCTGAGCTACATAGCCGCGCATTGAACCGCGTATTTTTCCTGTCTGACCGGTGCCTGTCAATCGAATCCGCTTTGCTTGAGACATCCGCGCCGGCGTGGCACAGTCGGACCCAGTAGATTTCAGGAGTCCGCATCGTGATCGATCCGGACGGCTACCGACCCAATGTCGGCATAGTGTTGATGGGCCCGGACGGGCGGGTGTTCTGGGCGCGTAGGGTGCGCCGGGACGGCTGGCAGTTCCCGCAGGGCGGCATGAACACCGATGAGACCCCGGCCGAAGCCATGTACCGCGAATTGCGCGAGGAAACCGGCCTGCTCCCCGAGCATGTCGAGATCCTGGGCGCCACCCCCGGCTGGTTGCGCTATCGGCTGCCGCCGCGTGCCGTGCGCTACAACGAGCGCCATGTCTGCATCGGCCAGAAGCAGGTCTGGTTCCTGCTGCGACTGGTTGGCGATGAATCCCACCTGCGCCTGGACCTGACCGATACCCCCGAGTTCGACCATTGGCGTTGGGTGGATTTCTGGTACCCGATGGAGCACGTGGTGGTGTTCAAGCGCGGGGTCTATGCCCGTGCCCTGGGCCATCTGGCCCCGTTGGCGCGATTGGTCGCGGGGGCCCAGGCGGTGCCGCAGGCATTGCTGAGTGCCTGGATGCCTGAGCTTGGCCTGGGCCGGCCCGCGCCACGCAACCGACCCAGTACCGGGCCCAATGCCCGGCGTGATGGCAGCGGCAGCGGCAAGGATTGACAATCATTCTCATTTGCGATGGAATGAGTCCAGCTCATCCGGGCTGTCAGGGATCCAACCCCGTGTACGTCTGCATCTGCAACGGAGTCACCGACCACCAGATCCGCGAAGCGGCCGCCCACGGCGTACGCAGCATTGCCGAGCTGACCATGCGGACCGGCTGTGGCGCCAGTTGTGGAACCTGCATGGACACCGCTTCCGCAATCCTTGAAGGTGCCCGCGCCGAGCGTGACAATTCCTTCCCCCTGCCGATCCTCGCTACGGGTATTCAGCAAGCAGCCTGAGCCGTCCATTACGGTCGCCACGCCACCGACGCGAGCCAGAACGAACAGATTCGCGTTTCGCCATCGCCTGGCGCGAGTGGCTACCCTGATCGCCTTCCCACCGCCGGAGCAGGGCCATGAAAGGCGATGCCAAAGTCATCCAATTCCTCAACAAGGCGCTCTACAACGAGTTGACCGCGATCAACCAGTATTTCCTGCATGCCAAGATGCTGAAGAACTGGGGCTTGAACGAGCTGGCCAAGCACGAGTACGAGGAATCCATCGACGAGATGAAGCACGCGGACAAACTGTCCGAGCGCATCCTGTTCCTGGATGGCCTGCCCAATTTCCAGGTGCTGGGCAAGTTGCGTATCGGCGAGAACCCGCGCGAATTGCTGGAATGCGACCTGGCCCTGGAAAACGAGGCCACCCCCTTGCTGCGCGAGGCGATCGCGCACTGCGAAGCGGTGAGCGACTACGTGAGTCGTGAGTTGTTCGCCAATATCCTGGAATCCGAGGAAGAGCACATCGACTGGCTCGAGACACAGTTGTCGGTGATCGACCGGATCGGCGAAGCGAATTACCTGCTGACCAAACTGGACGACTGATCGGCCGGGATTCTGGCATTACGGTTGAGCTGGGACACATAACCCTGCAGGGCCATCCGTGCCCGGGCGTATTCGGCAATCACCAGTGCCACCGCCACGGCCGGGCGATCCAGCTTCATCGCCCTGGCACCCAGCTCTACGCGCTTGGCTGCGGTTGAAAGCGCCATTGCACCGACATTGGCGCTGGATGACTTGAGCGTATGTGCTGCATCGCGCATTGAGTCCAGATCCGGCAGCGCGGAGGCGCCTTCCAGTTGTGCGATGAGGCGCGGGGCGTCCTCGAGGAACAGGGCGATGATTCGCGCGGTTTCATCACCGGCGATTTCCTGAAGTTCATCCAGCATGCTGTGGTCCAGCACCGGGAAAACAACCGGCGTGACCGGCCGCGATGGGGTGTCGAGGACCGACACCGCGTGCAGCGAGGGCAATGGCTGGGTGATCGGCTTGGGTAGCTCGCGCGGCTCGAAGCTGGCGCGCCCGGGCAACCAGCGCAGCAGGCAGTTCTCAAGCTGTTCGCGCGAAACCGGCTTGGACAGATAGTCATCCATGCCGGCATCCAGGCAGCGTTGACGGTCGCCCGCCATCGCGTTCGCGGTCATCGCCACGATCGGCAAACGCCGTACGGATTTCTGCAGCGTTTCCCTGTCGCGCCATTCGCGCGTGGCGGAATAGCCATCCTGGACCGGCATCTGGCAATCCATCAGCACCAGGTTGTACTGGGCGGTGGCCATCTTTTCCAGCGCGATCTGGCCATTGACCGCGATGTCACATGCGTAGCCGAGCACCGACAACAGCTTTTCCCCTACCGCCAGGTTGACCGGGTTGTCCTCGACCAGCAGCAAGCGGGTGGTTGCGCCGGCTTCGGCAGGAATCGCGACGGTTGCGATCGCAATGTCGGCAACGGGTGGGGAACGATCACTGTCGAGCGGCGGCAACAGCACGTCGTGGTCCGTAATCGGCTCGAAGGCTACTTCAGGCTTGTCCAGCGGCGGTGCGAACGACAGCGCCGCATGTAGGTCCGCACCGTGGGATTGGCGTGGCAGCAGGGTGCTGCCTTCGCGCAGTTCGTCGGGGATTTCCTCGTCGCCATACAACCAGACCATGCGGATCTGCTGGGTGCCATTGCTGCGGGTCACGCCGCGATGCAGGGCGCGCGCGCTGGCCCGGATGTTGGCCAGGTCGCCGATGACGATCGAGAAGGGCGTCGATCCCGGGGCCAGACCGGCGCGCACGCGCTCCAGCGCCTCCTGGGTGGTATCCACGCAAGTCAACTGGATTCCCCAACTGGGCAACAGCAGCGCCAGACGCTGGCGCAGTCGCACATCGGGGCCTACCAGCAGGGCACGTGACAGGTCTGCGCCCTGGCCCTGGGTACGCATGTCGCCAATTACCTTCAGCAACGGCACTTCAAACCAGAAGCTGGCCCCGCGTCCGGGCTCGGAAACCACGCCGATGCGCCCGCCCATCAGGTCGACGATGCGCTTGCAGATCGCCAGTCCCAGGCCGGTGCCACCGTACAACCGGGTGGTCGAGGCATCGGCCTGGGTGAAGGAGTTGAACAGTCGCGTCTGCGCCTCGGCATCGATGCCGATACCGGTGTCGCGGATCTCGAAACGCAACAGGTGCTGGGCCGCGGTCTCGCCGAGCCGGCGCACGATAACGGTGACCGCGCCGCGCTCGGTGAACTTCACCGCATTGCCGATCAGGTTGCTGAGGATCTGGCGCATGCGCACCGGATCGCCGCGTACCGGCAGGCGCACCGCGGGGTCCAGTTGCAGGTTCAGGCGCAGGTTCTTGTTGTCGGCCGGGCGTTGCATCAGCTGCATCACCCCGTCCAGCACGTCGCGCAGGTTGAAGCCGGTGACTTCAAGCTCCAGCTTGTTCGCCTCCAGTTTGGAATAGTCGAGGATGTCGTCGACGATGCGCAGCAACTGCTGCGAAGAAGCGCTGGCGGTGTTGAGCATGTCGCGCTGGTCCGGCGGAAGCGCGGCGCGCGAGAGCAGGTCGAGCATCGGCACGATGCCGTTGAGCGGGGTGCGGATCTCGTGGCTCATCGTGGCCAGGAATTCACCCTTGGCCAGGACCGCCGACTCGGCCGCCTGTTTGGCCTGCAGCAACTGCTGTTCCAGGCGACCGTGGTGCTGCAGTTCGCGTTGCAGGTTGTCGCGCTCGGACTCGGCCATCGCCGCGCGCGCTTCAGTGCCTTCGTGGCGTGCGGAAAGGGCGCGCATGCGCACGGCGACCACCATGCACAGCAGCGCAGCGAAGCCGGTGCAGGCCAGCGCCACCCATGTCCACGGACCCGCCATGCCGGTCATCGGCAGCAGCAACGCTGCTGCTGCTACCAGGACCGCGACCAGCGCCAGCCAGGGCGCAACAGGCAAGCGCCCGGGCAAGTTCATCCTTACAACACCGCGTTATGGAAATCGAAACCGAGATCGCTGCCGACGCCCTGCACCAGGTTGCCCTGGATGAAGTCGACGCCGCCCATCCACATCGCCGCCGCGGCCTGGGGGTCTTCGATCTGTTGTCCAATCACCTGCAGGCCCATCCGATGCGCCAGGTCGATCATCCCGCGCAACTGGTCGCGCAGGCCGGGGTCGTGGTTGGCGGCGGCATAGCGCTTGGACACCCGCAGGTAACCGAGCGGCAACTGGCTAAGCAGTGCCTCGGCTTCGCGGCCGGGCTCGAACTGGCTCAGGCAGAATTGCACGCCGGCAGTCATCAGCCGGTTGCAGAACTGGCGCAGGGTCACCGAATGGATCAGTGCATCGTCCAGGCGCAGGTCGATGATCAGCGAGGTGCCTTCAATGCCGCGCGTGGCGAGGGTCTGCACCAGCCAGTCGGCAAACGCCTCGCGCGCAAGCGAACGCGGCGACTGCGATACGAACAGGCGCAGCGACTTGCCTTCCATCTGGTAGCGGGAAAGCAGGTCCAGCACGCGCTCCATCACCTGCCGGTCCAGCTCGACGATGCGTCCGGCCAGTTCCGCGGCCGGAACCGCCTGCGCCGCGGCGATCAGCGTGCCATCGGCCTGGCGCATGCGCAGGAATACCTGGTATTGCGCCAGTTCGCTGCCAGCGACCGAGACAATCGGTTGGTACGCCAGCTCCAGGTCGGCGTCGGCAAGCGAAAGACCCTCGTCGGCCGCGGATGCCGTCGGCGGCGTGTAGGCGGCGATTCCGTCGGCCTGCATGCGGGCCTGAAGCGCGGCCCGTTCGGTGGCTTCCAGTGCGCTGCCGGTGTCGGAGAAAGTGTGCGGCAGCGCCGCGTAGCCGACCGCGCCGGCCAGGCGAAGGGTCTCTTCATTGCGGACGATGAAATCGCGTTGCCCAAGTTGTTCGCGCAAACGGCCGGCAAACGCCGCCATTGCTTCCACATCCAAGTCACGGGCCAGTGCAAGGAAACTGTTGTCGTTGAGCCGGGCCAGAGGATGTGGTGCGGCAGCCTGTGCCAGGGTGCGCCCGGCATCGGCCATCAAGTGCTCGAAGTTGGCGTAGCCGTAACGCTCGCGCAGGCCCAGGGTGCCTCCGATCTCGACGAAGAACAGGCCGGCGGAAGACTTTTCTTCCAGGGCGGCACCCAGTTGCTGCATCAGGTATGCGCGGGTCGGTAATCCGGTTTCCGGGTTGACCAGGCTTGGCGCTGCCGCCACCGGCGCGCGCTGGCGCGCGCGCTGGATCCGGTTGGAGACTGCGGCGATCAGATGCCGTGGGCGGATGGGTTTGGTCAGGAAATCATCGGCGCCGCTTTCCAGTACTTCGTACTGGCGTTCCGGATCCGGGTCGCCGGTCAGGAACACGATCGGCAGGTGCAGCAGGTCTGGACGCTGGCGGATCTGCAGGGTCAGGGACATGCCGTCCTGGCCGGGCATGTGCAGGTCCATCAGGACCAGGTCAGGCTGGAAACTCTCGATCGCCGGGATCACCCCGGTGGGTGCCATCTCCACTTCGGCCAGCATCCCGGCGCCGTGCAGCACGCTCTGCGCGAACAGCGCCTGGCCGCGGTCGTCCTCCACGATCAGGATGCGGAACGGGGCTTCGCCTGCGTCGGGTTTGCGCGGATTACTGCCCGAAGCGATTCCGGAGCCGATGCCCGCAATCGTCTCTGTCGCGGCAGTGGCCTCCTTGTCCATGCCCATGGGCGCGACAACAGCGTTTTCGGTCGTGGTACTGGCGGCGGCAGGCTCAGGCTGGTCGGCCGCCGCATCACCGCCCCAGCGCCGCCAGTACCGCGGCGGCGGGGTTTCGGCACGCAGTCGAGAGCGAAACGGCTCATCCTGCGGACGGGAAGTAGGTTCAATGACAGACATCAGGCTCCCCAAGCATGAGTCCCATTATGCGATGAAGTTCACATAATTGGGGGTTGAATCAACGCTCATTGCGTTCGCCAGTCAACGAGGCCGCAGGCGACGGCTGCAACAGGCTGCGGATTCCGCGCGACAGCTTGCGCCAGACCCACCACACCACCACGGCAAGTATTACGCTGGTTCCAACTACTGCGATCAGGGCCAGCCAGGGATGGGAGAAGGCCAGCGCCAGGCCGCCCACCACCACGGCGTCCTCGGTGAACGAGGCGGTCCAGTTGCTGACCGGCTCCGGGGAGGTGTTCATCAACGCGCGCGAACCCGACTTCAACAGGTGGCTGGTCAGGGCCACGCCGGCACCGGCGGCCAGCGCGCCACCCCCCAGTTGACCGTCGGGCGACAGCGTCGCGGCAGCCAGGAAAGCACCGGCCGGCACCCGCGCCAGGGTCTGCAGCAGGTCCCAGCCGGAATCCACACCCGGGATCTTGTCGGCGAAGAACTCGGCCACGGCCAAGGCGCCGGAGGTACCCAGCACCCACCACGACTGGGTTACCTGCAGGGCCGGCGGCAGGTCCAGCCAGCCCAGTGCGCCGGCAAGGCCCAGCCCGAATACGGTCAGGTACACGCGTATCCCGGCCATCCATGCCAACAGGATCCCAATTACGAAAAGATGCGCTTCGGACATGCTGGGGATTCGCCTAGACTGGAACCAACATTGGACGGTCACAGGGGGCCGTCCACCCACTGCCGAGTATAGGCCCGTTGCCGCCCGCCATCCGTGCTGGCGCGGCCGCGTCGGTTCGGCACCGCCTGGTGGAAGCGGAAGCTTCCCTTTACGGAAATGTTCCGATGTCCCCTGCCCCTGCCACCCATGTCCCGTCCCGTTACCAGATCGTGCAACGTCGGACCACGCGCCGCTGGCCCCTGGCCGTGGCCGTCGCGGGCATCTGGGTGCTCTCATTGGGGCTCGTCTGGCACTGGTCCGCGGTCCTCGCCGCGCCGACCCTGGTCGATACCAAGACACGCATGCGCGACGCCGAACAACGGCTGGCATCGCAGCGATCGCGGCTGCAGGAGTTGAGCCAGAGCCAAACCACCTTGAGCGTGTCCGACAAGATCAGCCGCGAGGCCAACGGCGACCTGCAAGGGACCCTGGCCGAACGCGACGAGGAAATCTCCGCGTTACGCGCCGATGTCGCCTTCTATGAGCGTCTGGTCGGACCGACCCAGCAGCGCAAGGGCCTGAACGTGTTTTCCTCGGAATTCAACGCCGGCGCCGGTGCCGCCTGGCATTACCAGATCGTGCTGACCCAGAATCTCAACCGCGGCGCCATCAGCCAGGGGCAGATGCACTTTGTGGTCGAAGGCGTGCGCGCCGGCAAGCTGGCCACGGTCAGCTGGAACGAATTGCACCAGCAGCCCATTGCGCCTGGCCAGACCTATTCCTTTCGCTACTTCCAGACCCTGGACGGCCGGGTGATGCTGCCGCGCGATTTCACCCCGCAACGGGTTCGCGTGGTCCTGGACAACGAAGGCGTGGCGGTGGAGCAGGCCTTTGACTGGAAGACCACCAATACCTGATCGCCGGGTTCCTTTCCCCGGATTGAGCTTGCCGCTTGTGCCCCTTCGCAATTCCCCTTCCCTTTCCCCTTTCCCCTTTCCCCTGCAGGAGACCCGCATGTTCAAGAACAAGTCGATCCACCATGACGGCCAGGCCATCGACACCCTGATCGGGGCGCAGGTGACCCTGCATGGCGACCTGGTGTTCAGCGGCGGGCTGTACGTGGAAGGTCGCATCCACGGCAAGGTCATCGCCGAGGAAGGCGCCCCGGCAGTGCTGACCCTGGCGGAACAGGGCCGCATCGAGGGCGAGATCCAGGTCCCCGTGGTCATCATCAACGGTGAGCTGCAGGGCGACTTGTATGCGTCCGAGCGCGTGGAGCTGGCGGCCAAGGCGCGGGTCCTGGGCAACGTGCACTACAAAGTGGTGGAAATGCGCGCCGGCGCAACCCTGACCGGGCGTCTGATCCATGTCGATGCCGAAGCCGTCGGTCAGGCCGGACCGACTTTGGTGGTCGCGAACGGATAGCGGATACGGACGCGGGGCCGGGAGCCGGAGAGTGGCTCCTATCAAACCGCTACCGGCTCCCCGCTGTCTGCTGCCCATGCCCCGGAACATTACCCGGAGGTTCTTGATGTCTCGACGTTCAGAAGTTCCTTAAGCCGCAAGGGATATCCTGAGCCGATGACGGACACTCCAGCCACCGCTCCGCCTCACCATTCACCCTTGCCGCCGTTGACCCCGATGGCCCGCCGTGGGCTGTATGCCGCCGTGACCTTGCTGCTGCTGGCGTTGGCGTTCGGGGCATGGGGTGTGTGGAAGGCGCTCTCCGCCGCCGATACCAGCCAGCCGACGCCAGCGCAGATGCGGGCCCAGCAGGGCAGGATCGACGAACTGGAACAGCGGTCCGCGACCCTGTCGCGTTCGGACCTGATCACTCGCGACGCGAATCGCGACCTGCAGAGCACCTTGGCTGAACGCGATGAGGAAATTGCCGGCCTGCGCGCGGATGTCGCCTTCTACGAACGCTTCGTCGGTGCGACCGCCCAGCGCCGTGGCCTGGCCGTGCACGAGCTGCAGCTGGTGCCGCAAAGTGACCAGGGCTGGCATTTCATTGCCACACTTACCCAGAACCTCAATCGCGGCGCGGTCAATGCCGGCCGCCTGCAGGTGGCGGTGGAAGGGACCCACGACGGCAAGTTGCAGCGCCTGGCCTGGGCCGACCTGCGCCAGCAGGCCAATGCACCGGGTGTGGATTATTCGTTCAAGTATTTCCAGCAGGTTGAAGGCGATTTCGTCCTGCCCGCGGGTTTCAAGCCATCGCGCGTCGCCGTGCGCCTGGCGCCGCAGAGCGGCGCGGTGGTGGAGCAATCTTTCTCCTGGAACGATTCGCTGGTCGGCGCCCTTTCCGCGCCATGAACGTAATCCGGCGGCTTGCGCATCCCGGAAATCCCTGCTTGTGCTTGAACCGCACGCCCCCCGGCCCCATCCTGATCGCATGAGTACTTTGGTTTCCCTGCCTGTCGCCGCCCCCGCGCCTGATTACCAGTCGCTGGATCGGCCGTTGAATTTCACCGGCGCGGCCGCGGCCAAGGTCCGCGAGCTGGTCCGCGAGGAAGGCAACGCGGCGCTGGCGCTGCGCGTGTATATCCAGGGTGGTGGCTGTTCCGGTTTCCAGTACGGCTTCGAATTCGACGAGAACCGTGCCGATGACGATGTCGCAGTCAACACAGATGACGTGACCCTGCTGGTAGATCCGCTGAGCTTGCAATATCTGATGGGTTCGGAAGTGGACTACACCGAAAGCCTGCAAGGCGCGCAGTTCGTGATCCGCAATCCCAACGCGAAGACCACCTGCGGCTGCGGCAGCAGTTTCAGCATGTGAGCCTGCACCGGTCGCCGCGTATCATGCATACGCAGTGACCGACGCCCGCCTCAAATTTCCCGCAGAACTTTCCGGCTTCGCCTTCGGCGACGCCCGCCTCGACCGTTCCGATGCCCTCCGCGACGATGCCGGGGCACTGCTGCGGCTATGGGCACACGCCCGGGTGATCGTGCTGGAAGCCGACGGCAGCGCATTTGCCGATGATGCCGGGCAACTGCTGGTGACCCGCGGTGCCGCGCTGGGCAACGGGTTGGGTACGGCGGTGTTCCTCGGCTTGCAGGGCGAACAGGCATGGTTTTCGGTTGATGCCCAAGTGCTGCCGCTGACCGCGCCGCGCCGTATCGACCTGCGCAGTGCCGCCGCGACCTGGCCGGCCGCAGAGTCCAGTGCCTTCGCCTTCGCCCGCGCCATGCAGCACTGGCGCAGCCGCAGCCGATATTGCGGGATCTGCGGCGGCGCCAACGAATTCCGCCGCGCCGGCTATGTCGCGCACTGCACGCAATGCGCTGCCGACCAGTATCCACGCGTGGATCCGGCGATCATCGTTGCGGTCAGCGATGGCCAGCGTTTGTTGCTGGGTCGGCAGAGCGGCTGGCCGGCGCGTCGCTATTCGGTGATTGCTGGTTTCGTCGAGCCGGGTGAATCGCTGGAGCAGACCGTGGTCCGCGAGGTGTTCGAGGAAACCCGCGTGCGCGTGCGCAGTTGCCGTTACCTGGGCGCGCAACCGTGGCCGTTCCCCGGGGCGCTGATGTTGGGCTTCACCGCTGATGCGGAACCCGATCCACCGCAGGTTGACGGCGAACTGGAGGAGGCGCGCTGGTTCGACCTGGAAGAGATCTCCGCGGCACGCCAGCGCAAGGGCGACGACCAAAGCGGAATGCTGCTGTCGCCAAGCATTTCCATTGCCCGTTCGCTGATCGAACACTGGTATGCGGGCATGACCACTGGCAGCGGCCGCTGAGTCGCGGGGGGCAGCCGCGCCCGTCGCGATCCGCCATCCACGACCAGCCGCGTTAGAATCGGCCACGGAGGAAACACATGTCGATCACCCTGGTTGCCGTGGTCATCGCACTGGTCCTGGGGCATATCGCTCCGGCGCTGGTGACGGCAGCGCGCCGTTATACCTGGTATGACCATTGGCTGCAGTGGCTGGATACGCACGCCGGCAGTGACAATGGTTTTTGGCGCGGGCGTTATGGCGTGGCGCTGGCGCTGCTTCCGCCCCTGTTGCTGGTCGCGTTGCTGCAATGGTGGCTGCATGCGCCGTTGTTCGGTTTCCTGGGCCTGCTGTTCGGCATCGCCACGCTGGTCTATGCGTGGGGGCCGCGCGACCTGGACGTGGATGTGGAAGCGATCATTGATGCGCATGATCCGGCCAGCCGACGCGAAGCCATCGCCCATCTCTGGCCGGATGCGGCGATCGTCGCCGCGGATGGTCCTGCCCTGGTCGAAGCGGTGTTCCGTAATGCCCTGCATCGCTGGTTCGGGGTGCTGTTCTGGTTCCTGCTGCTGGGTCCGGTCGGCGCGCTGTTGTACCGCCTGGTCGCATTTGCCGCCGAAGGCACTTTCTCGCGCACTTTCCCTCCCGAAACCCTGGCTGGCGCGCGGGCGTTGCGAGCAGCGCTGGATTGGCCGGTCGCTCAACTGATGACCCTGGCGATGGCGCTGGTCGGCAATTTCGATGCGGTGTTCAACGCCTGGCGCGGGGCCTCAGGCAACCGGATGCAACTCGATAGCGGCTTCCTGGGCGTGGCCGCACGGGCCAGCGTCAAGAGCGAACTTGCGGAAGAGGCCGAGGAATACGCCGAGGAAGGCATGGTCCAGGCGATGCGTGAACTGCCGGAACTGCGCGATGCGATGAGCCTGGTCTGGCGCATCCTGCTGCTGTGGATGGCGGTGCTGGCGCTGTTCGTGATTGCCGGTTGGGTGAGCTGACCTGTTTGCGAGGCATTGCCTCGCAGGTCAGCGAACGCACGGCCACGGATGGCCGGGCCGGACCTTCCGGAAACTGGTGTCGTCTCGCCATGGATGGCGGCCTGGAAGCTGTTTCTCAGCCCGGCGCCAGCAAGGTAAACGGGAACCACGGCAGATTGCGCGCTATCCGCGCCACCGTGCAATCAAGGCGCCGGCATATTCAAACGAGCCGCAGCGCGCCAGGTGCCCACGGCTCAGTCGTGGCTTTCAACCCGGTGCGAGCAAGGTGAATGGAAACCAGGGAAGGTTGCGAGCGATCCAATAAAGCGGCAACAACAGCAGCCAGAACTTCGGCTCGGCCACGACCATGATCAAGGGCCGCAGCCAAGACGGTTGCAAGCCGAGTTTCCACCCAAGCAGCAGCGGTGAGATCGCCAGCATGGCCATCGCCAGCGGATTCATCGAGAACGCCCGCGGCAGGTCGCCGTGGGCCAGCGCATGCAAGGCGCGGGTCATGCCGCAGCCCACGCAATACCAGCCAGTCAATGCATGGAACATGCATTCCGGGAATGGACTGTGCGCGGCATTCGGATCGAAATTGCGCAACAGCCAGAAACCGACAACGGCCGCAAACGCGGCCGCCATCAGTCCTGCTGTCTGCAGCGGCTTCAGTGCGATCACTTGGCGGCTTGGATCTTTTCCATGATTTCCTGGTAATCGGCCATGCCATTGCCCATGGTCAGGTTGTAGGCGACCCACAACAAGCCGATCACGGCGCAGGCGGTGGTCACCCAGCACAGGATCCTGGCGGTATTGGAAGCGCGTCGCGCACCTTCCACGTCGCCCGCGTTGAGCTTGCTGTTGACCTGCGCAGAAAACACGATTGCGATGATGCCGGTGATCAGGCCCGGAATGCCGCAGCACAGGCACAAGCTGAAAACAGTGGCGATGATCGCCCAGGCAAGATGGTTGGGGATGCTGCCGGGTGCAGCGGGAGCGGAGGGTGGAACGTAGCTCATCGGGGTTCTCCGTCAGGGGCGCGTGGGTTCGGATGTGGATTCGGGTGTAGCAATGGATTCGGGTGCGGGAATATCGACGACAGTCTAATTTACCCCGCTCAGTCCGCCCAGCACCCCGAGGCCACCAAGGAACAGTACGAAAACCAGGTACAGCGTGATCGGGATCAATGCCAGTCCGGCCGACAGCAACGCCCAGAATTTCGCCTTGCCCGCGGCTTCGCGCGCGCCGGCGATATCGCCCGCTGCGCGCTTGCCGTCGACCTGGGAGGCGAACACGATGGAGACGATGCCAAACGGCAGGCAGCAGAACAGCGTGCTGAGGATCGCCCACACCAGGTGGTTGGGAATGTATTCCCGGCTGCCGCCCACGGGCGGTGGCAGATAGCTCATCTGTGGACTCCGGTAAGCACCCACGCCCATGGGGGTGGCGGTGCTGATGCAAGTGATGTTTCCCCGACGCCAGCCTAACCGAGGCGGCAGACGCGGCATAGCCTCAGGCGTCGCTGCCGCGCAATTGGCGCACGGTGGCTTCCAGCAGTTCGGCGCTTGCGGTGCGGCCATCGACCGGCTCCCCCGCCACGACTTCCACATGTGCGCGGAAGCGGCGCGGCACGCGCATCCGGCGCATGCGCCCGTCACGATGGCTCCACATGCTGGTCCACATGCCCTTGAGCGCGATCGGAATCACCGGCACCGACCGCCCGCTTTCATTGGCATGCGCGAGCACGCGTTCCATCCCCGACTTGAACGGCGCGATTTCGCCATCGCGGGTCAGCGCCCCTTCCGGGAAGATGCCTACGATCTGTCCGTCAGCCAGCGCCGCATGGATCTCGTCGAAGGCGCGCTGCATCAGCTCCGGATTCTCGCGTGCGCCGGCGATCGGGATCGCCTTGGCGGTGCGGAAGATCCAGCTCATCACCGGGATCTCGAAGATCTTGTAATACATGACGAAGCGTACCGGCCGCGGCACGCTGGCCGACAGGATCAACGCATCCATGTAGCTGACGTGGTTGCACACCAGCAGCGCCGCGCCTTCGTCGGGCACGTTTTTCTCGATTCCATGCAGGCGCAGCCGATACAGGGTGCGCACGAATATCCAGCTCAGGAAGCGCATCAGGAATTCGGGCACCAGGGTGAAGATCCAGATAGCCACAATGACATTCGCGATGGCCAGGGCCAGGAATACCTGCGGGATGCTCAGCGCCGGCATTGGCACGGTGTGGCCAAATGCACTCAACTGCTTCATCTGCAGGACAATCCCCAGCACCGCGGCCAGCACGATGAAGGCCGCGTTCTGGATGTTCATGCCCGCGATCACCCGCGACAATTCATCCCGCGGCGTGCGACTCTGGATAAGGGCGAACAACGGCACCACGAAGAAGCCGGTGAACAGGCCGATGCCGACCAGGTCCATGACGATGCGCCAGCTGCCGGGCTGAACCACGAACTGCATCACATCCATGCCGCTGATCACTGCCACGCCGCTGCGCGCGAAGTACAGGTCCAGCAAAAACGCGCTGATGCCGAATGCGCCCAATGGCACCAGGCCGATTTCCACCGTGCGCGCCGACAGTTTTTCGCAAAGTAGTGACCCGACACCGGTGCCGATGGAGAACAGGGCCAGGGCGAAGATGTACAGCGTCTCGGAGCCGCCCAGGTTGATTTCCGCATACGTCGGCAACTGTGCGGTAAGGATCGTGCCGATGAACCAGAACCAGGACACGCCGAGGATCGCATTGCGCACCGCGACCTGTTTCTTGGCCAGGCGCAGCACGGCCAGCGATTCGGGGATCGGGTTCCAGTTGATCTTCAGGTCAGGCGCGCCGGCTTCCGCGCGAGGAATCGCGCGGCTGACCAGGTTGCCGCTGATCGCCAGCACGATGATCGCGGTTGCCGCGACTTCCGGGCCATGATCGCCGGCGATCTTGAAGATCAGCCCGCCGAAGATCATGCCGACCAGGATCGAGATCGATGTGCCCATCTCGACCAGGCCATTTCCGCCGGTAAGTTCCTCGGGCCTCAGCACCGACGGCAGGATCGAATATTTCACTGGGCCGAACAATGTCGATTGCAGGCCGGTGCAGAACAGTGCCACCAGCAGTACGACCATGTTCTGGGTCACGAAGCCGATCGCCGCCAGCGACATGATCACGATCTCCATGCTGGTGGTGATGCGGATCAGCTTCGACTTCTCCAGCTTCTCGGCGATCTGGCCGGCGGTGGCGGAGAACAGGAAGTACGGCAGGATGAACAGCGCCGGCGCCAGGTTGGTGTACAGCGTGCGCTCTTGCGTGCTGACCCCGAGGAAAAACAACAGGCCGATGATGGCCTGCCGATAGACGTTGTCGTTGAAGGCGCCAAAGGCCTGGGTGGCGAAGAACGGCAGGAAGCGCCGCTGTTTCAGTAAGGCGAACTGACTGTGGCTCGACATGCGCGCTCCTTGGGTGCGCGGAGACTAGCAGACCTGCCAAGGGATTTTGTAGGAGCGCCCCATGGGCGCGAGCTCTTCGTGAGGCACGAAGAAGAGCTCGCGCCCGTGGGGCGCTCCTGCGGGAACATGTCTACCCGCGCGCGATCGCGCGCCAGCCGATGTCGTGGCGGTGGAATTCGCCGGGCCAGGAGATCCCGGACACTTCCGCGTAGGCACGGCGTTGCGCGTCGGCGATGTCCTCGCCCAGCGCGCATACGCACAACACGCGCCCGCCCGAAGTCACCACATGGTCGCCTTCGACCTGCGTACCGGCATGGAAGACCTTGGTATCGGGCACGTCGGGCACGTCCCAGCTGTTGATGACGTCGCCCAGCCGCGGAGTGTCGGGGTAATGCTCGGCGGCCATGACCACACCCAGCGATGGGCGCGGATCCCACGTCGCCTCGACTTCATCCAAGCGTCCGTCAATCGCCGCTTCGACCAGGTCCAGCAGGTCCGAATGCAGGCGCATCATCACCGGCTGCGTTTCGGGGTCGCCGAAACGTACATTGAATTCGATCACTTTCGGCGCACCGGCGTCGTCGATCATCAGCCCGGCATACAGGAAACCGGTGAAGGGAATACCGTCGGCAAGCATGCCTTGCACGGTCGGTTCGACCACTTCGCGCATGACCCGCGCGTGCACCTCGCGAGTCACCACCGGCGCGGGAGAATACGCGCCCATGCCGCCGGTGTTGGGGCCGGTGTCGCCATCGCCCACGCGCTTGTGGTCCTGCGACGTGGCCATCGGCAGGGCGGTCCTGCCGTCGACCATGCTGATGAAGCTGGCTTCCTCGCCCTCCAGGAATTCCTCTATCACCACCCGCGCGCCTGCATCGCCGAAAGCATTGCCGGAGAGCATGTCGGTCACCGCGTCCTCGGCTTCCTGCAAGGTCATCGCCACGATCACGCCCTTGCCGGCGGCCAGGCCGTCGGCCTTCACGACAATAGGCGCGCCCTTCTCGCGGAGGTAGGCAAGTGCCGGGTTGGTCTCGGTGAACACCGAATAGAACGCGGTCGGAATGCCGTGCCGGGCGAGGAAGTCCTTGGCGTAGGCCTTGCTGCCCTCCAGTTGCGCGGCTGCAGCCGTGGGTCCGAACACGCGCAGGCCGGCCGCGCGGAAACGGTCGACCACGCCGGCGACCAGCGGAATTTCCGGTCCGACCACGGTCACGTCGATCTTCGCGTTCCGGGCCAGCGCCAGCAGGCCATCGATATTGGCTACGGCCACGTTGGCGTTGCGGCATTTGGGTTCGGTCGCGGTACCGGCGTTGCCGGGCGCGACGAGGACTTCAGTGACGCGCGGGGATTGCGCGAGCTTCCAGGCGAGGGCGTGTTCGCGGCCGCCGGAACCGATGACGAGAATTTTCATGGCGGAAGTCTCCCAGAGTGTTGTTGCCGTTCCGCCCTCTCCCGTTGGTGGGAGAGGGAAAGGCGCGAAGCGCCAAGGGAGAGGGAATGGCTTTTGACTTTCCGGCGAAAAGCCGAACCCGCTCCCTGGCCCCTGCGGGACCTGTCCCTCTCCCGCAAAGGGGAGAGGGAGAAAAACTCAGTGCCTGAAATGCCGCACCCCGGTAAACACCATCGCCAGCCCATGCTCGTCGGCCGCGGCGATGACTTCATTGTCGCGCATCGAGCCGCCCGGCTGGATCACTGCCTTGATCCCCGCCGCCGCCGCCGCATCGATGCCGTCGCGGAACGGGAAGAACGCATCCGAGGCCATCACCGAACCGGGCACCGACAGCTTCGCTTCCTCGGCTTTCAGGCCTGCGATCTTCGCAGAGACCACGCGACTCATCTGCCCCGCGCCAATACCAATGCTGCGCGAATCGCGCGCATAGACAATCGCATTTGATTTGACGAACTTGGCGATGCGCCAGGCAAACAACAGGTCGGCCAGCTCCTTTTCACTGGGCTTGCGCTGGCTGACCACCTTCAGGTCATCCGCACCCACCACACGCAGGTCGGCGCTCTGCACCAGCAGTCCGGAACCGATACGCTTGGTGTCGTAGTTGTTCCTGCCTTCTCCATGCGGAATCTTCAGCACCCGCACGTTGGCCTTTTTCTTCGCGTACTCCAGCACCGCCGGCTCGTAGTCGGGGGCGATCAGCACTTCCACGAACTGGCGGTCCAGGATTACCTTGGCGGTGGCCGCGTCCAGCTTCACGTTGAAGGCAATGATGCCGCCAAAGGCGCTGGTCGGATCGGTCGCGTAGGCCAGTTCGTAGGCATCGCCACAGGCCGCGCCCAAGGCCACGCCGCAGGGATTGGCGTGCTTGACGATCACGCAGGCCGGCACATCGAACTGGCGCACGCATTCCCACGCCGCATCCGCATCGGCCAGGTTGTTGTAGCTAAGTTCCTTGCCCTGCAGTTGCTGGAACGTGGCCAGCGTGCCCTGCGCCGGATACAGCTCGCGATAGAACGCACCGGCCTGGTGCGGGTTTTCGCCATAGCGCAGGTCCATCACCTTGACGAAACTCGAATTCATCTGCGCCGGGAATTCAGTGCGGCACACGCCGGCTTTGTTGTGTTCGACCACTGCCGACAGGTAGTTGCTGATTGCTGCATCGTACCGGGCGACGCGGTTGAAGGCGGCGACCGACAAGGCGAAGCGGCTGGCCGCCGAAAGTGTGCCATCGTTGGCGTCGAGTTCGGCGAGCAACTCGGGATATTGCGAAGGATCGGTAGCGACGGCCACGCGGGCGAAGTTCTTCGCCGCCGATCGCAGCATTGCCGGGCCGCCGATGTCGATGTTCTCCACTGCGTCATCCAGCTTGCAGGCGGGATCGGCGGTGACCGTCTCGAACGGATACAGGTTCAACACCAGCAGGTCGATCGGGGCGATGCCGTGCTCAGCCATCACGCCATCGTCAGTGCCGCTGCGGCCCAGCAGGCCGCCATGGACCACGGGATGCAGGGTCTTGACCCGGCCATCCATCATTTCCGGGAAGCCGGTGACTTCCGAAACGTCGCGTACCGTCAGGCCCGCGTCACGCAATGTCCTTGCAGTGCCGCCGGTGGACAACAGCTCGACCTTGCGCGCAGCCAGCGCGGTGGCCAGTTCAATCAGGCCGGTCTTGTCGGAAACGGACAGCAAAGCCCGGCTGATTTTCACGGGAAGGCCGGGCTGGGAATCGGAAGTCATGGGAGGGCAGTGCGGAGAAGAGGGCGGAATTATAACTTCCGCAGCGCAGCACCATGCTGCGTGGCATGGCGATTTTGTTGGGTGGAACTCAGGCCAGCCCGTAATCCTTCAGCTTCTTGCGCAGGGTGGCGCGATGGATGCCGAGCAGCGCCGCAGCGCGGCTCTGGTTGCCTTCGCAGTGGTTCAGCACCTCCACGAACAACGGAATCTCCATTTCGCGCAGCACGATTTCGTATACGTCATCCGCATCGCTGCCATCCAGGTCACGCAGGTAGCGGCGCACGGATTGCGCCACGTGATCGCGCAACGGCGGTTTGGGATTGCCACGACTGGTGTCCTGGCGAGCGGCGGCATTCACGAAGGCTGTTCCCCTGCGACACTACAAACTGTAAGCCCGTCGCGCGGATGACAGCTTTCGGCGGGGTAGGGAGTCTAGCGCGGGTTTCGCGCGCTTGCACCCACTTGCTTGCGAATTTGCTTTTTGATCAGCGGAAATCGAACGAAAACGCAACCACGCCGGGATCCGGTTCGTGTAATTGCAAGGAGATCTGCGCACTCTGTCCCGGTGCCAGTTCCATTTGCGTTACCGCCGTTCCCAGGTATTCCCGCGGGCTGAATGCACGCGACCCCAGCACGCGGCCATCGGCATCGGACAGGGACAGCAGCAACACCGGCCAGGCCTGCGCCCAGCGTGCGTCGTTGCGAAAAGTTGCCTGCACGTTCAAGCCGTCGGAGATGCCTGGGATCGGGCTGACATCGCGGCTGAGCATCGCGAACGCGCCAGGTTGGTGCCACGGCGGTACCGAGCAGCCCAGTACATTGCAGACAGAAGTGATCAAGGGTCGCCACGATGCATCGGCCGCCAGGCGTACGCGGTCAGCCAACAATACCTGCAGGACCAGCATCAGTAAAAGCACGATCAGCAGTGACCATTGCCAGCCGGCGGTGTGGGGACGAATACCGGAATACGCGGTCTGGCGGGTGAAACTGGGCGTTGCCGGAAACGCTTGCGTGGTCGGTGCACGCACGGGTGAGTTCGGTGCTGGGATAGCAGAGGTCGTGACCGCGTCGCCTTCAGTGGCATCAAGTTCCAGCGGATCCAAGCCTGGTGTCGCCTCGTCGATCATTCCCGTGCCATTTCCGCTTTCGGCTTCGGCTTCGGCTTCAGCAGCCTTTTCGTCGATGCTTTCCAACAAGCCCGGAACCGCAGCTGTTGCTTCGTCGACGGTTTCAATCGTGCTAACGGCTGCGGGTGCAGTCGCGGCAGCCGCGGCTGTCTCGCCGCCTTGCAGGAAACTGATGAAACTGCGCTTGCCCGTGGTCGGCACATCCCCGGCAGAAACGTCTGTTGCGTTGTTTGTACGCAGGACTCCGCCGCAACGCGGGCACATCTCGGGCGCCAGACCGGTTTCCCGTTCGATGGCAACCAGCTCGCGGCAATGGAGGCAGGAAATGAACATGCGGCTATTCAATCACGGGATCAGCGTCGCCGCCCGTCGATGCGCATCCAGTCGCCATCCTGGGTGGCAACCAGATCATCAAACCATTCGGAATACCGGTTAAGCAATTCGCCCTCCTGCCCCTGCAGGATGCCCGACAGGGCGATGCATCCGCCTGGAGCGACGCGCGCGGCCAGGGTATCGGCCAGCACGTCGAGGGCTGACGCCAGGATATTGGCGACCACGACCGGATAACTGGCGACCGGTTCGTCCAGCGGCAGGTAGACGGCGAGGCGCTCGCCGACGCCGTTACGTTCGGCATTGTCGAATGTCGCGATCAAGGCTTGCGGATCGTTGTCCACGCCAACCGCTTTCGACGCGCCCAGCTTGAGCGCGGCAAGGGCAAGGATGCCGGAGCCGCAGCCAAAATCGAGCACGGTCGCACCGCCAAGTTTCCCTTCATCTGCCAATTGGTCCAGCCAGCGCAGGCACAGCGCCGTGGTCGGGTGAGTGCCGGATCCAAACGCCAGGCCAGGATCAAGCCGCACCACGGCGGCTTCCGCGTTGTCGGCATCTTCGGGAAGCTCGTGATTCCACGGCACGATGAAAGTATGCGAGCCAAAACGCAGGGGCACGTACTGGTCCATCCACGCGCGTTCCCAGTCCTGGTCTTCCACGGTGCGGAAGCCGGCCGTGGCCCAGTCGAGCCCGGGGTCGAACGCTTCCAGCGCGGCCAGCAACGCCAGCGCATTGGTCCCGGCAGGAAACAGTGCGGTCAGCACCAGCGCATGCCACAGCGGAGTCTGGCCCACCCCAGGTTCCAGGATAGCCTGCTCGTTGCCGGTGTCGGCATCGGCATCCAGCAGCGTGACCGCCAGCGCACCGACGTCTTCCAGCGCGTTTTCATAGCGCGGCTGGTCGGTTTCACTGCAGCGGAGGGAGAGTTCCAGGTAAGGCATCGGCGTGACCCGTATTGACGTTGCAAATCGGATCCGTCGTTGTAGTTCCGGGCGTGCCCGGGCCACTTTTGGCACAAATCAAAGCAACAGCCGGGCGAGTTTGGCTCTACGAGGACGGAAGTTGTTTAAACCAGCGAGATCGACTTGCTCTTGCGCTCCGCCAACCGCTTTTCCAGGTAATGGATATTCTGCCCGCCGGCCTGGAAGCCCTGGTCGCGCATGATGGATTGCTGCAGCGGGATGTTGGTCTTGATCCCGTCCACGACCATCTCGCTCAGGGCCACGCGCATACGCGCGATCGCGGTTTCGCGGTCGGGCCCGTGAACGATCAGCTTGCCGATCATCGAGTCGTAGTTCGGCGGCACGCGGTAGCCGGTGTAGATGTGCGTGTCCACGCGCACGCCGGGGCCGCCGGGCGGATAGAAGCCGGTGATCGTGCCCGGGCTGGGCGCGAATGTGTCCGGGTCTTCTGCGTTGATGCGGCATTCGATGGCGTGGCCGCGCAGGACGATGTCGGACTGTTTGATCGACAGCCTCTCGCCGCCGGCGATGCGCAGTTGCTCGCAGACCAGGTCGATGCCGGTGATGCGTTCGGTGACCGGATGCTCGACCTGGATGCGGGTATTCATTTCGATGAAGTAGAAGCGGCCATCCTCGTACAGGAACTCGAACGTACCCGCGCCGCGATAGCCGATGCGCAGGCAGGCATCCACGCAGACCTTGCCGATCTCGTTGCGCTGCGCTTCGCTGATGCCTGGCGCGGGCGCTTCCTCGACCACTTTCTGGTGGCGGCGTTGCATCGAGCAATCGCGCTCGCCGAGGTGGATCGCGCCGCCCTGGCCGTCGGCCAGCACCTGGATTTCCACGTGGCGTGGATTTTCCAGGAATTTCTCCATGTACACCTGGTCGTTGCTGAAAGCAGCCTTGGCTTCGGCCTTGGTCGTGCTGATGGCACTGTGCAGCGTGCCTTCGGCATGGACCACGCGCATGCCGCGGCCGCCGCCGCCGCCGGCGGCCTTGATGATCACCGGGTAGCCGATCTCGCGCGCAATCTTGGTGTTGGTGACGATGTCGTCATCCAGCGGGCCGCCGGAGCCGGGCACGCAGGGCACGCCTGCGGCCTTCATCGCCCGGATCGCTTCCACCTTGTCGCCCATCAGGCGGATGGTGTTGGCCTTGGGGCCGATGAAGATGAAGCCGGATTGCTCCACGCGCTCGGCGAAGTCCGCGTTCTCGCTGAGGAAGCCGTAGCCCGGATGGATCGCCTGCGCGTCGGTCACCTCGGCCGCGGCGATGATCGCAGGCACGTTCAGGTAGCTTTCGCTGGAAGGCGCCGGACCGATGCACACCGATTCATCGGCCATCGCCACATGCTTGAGGTTGCGGTCGACCGTGGAGTGAACGGCCACGGTGCGGATGCCCAGCGTGTGGCAGGCGCGCAGGATGCGGAGCGCGATTTCGCCGCGGTTGGCGATGACGACTTTGTCTAGCATGACCGCGCCTCAGCCGATCACGAACAGCGGCTGATCGAATTCCACCGGCGAGCCGCTTTCGGTCAACACCGCCAGAAGGGTGCCGGAAACGTCGGCTTCGATCGGGTTGAACATCTTCATCGCCTCGATGATGGCCAGGGTCTCGCCTGCCTTGACCGCCTGGCCGACGCTGACGAAGGCCGGCTTGTCCGGCGAGGGCGAGGTGTAGAACGTGCCGACCATCGGCGCGCGCATGACGTGGCCTTCGGGCTGGTCGTTGCCGGGTTTGGCGCTGCCACCGGTGGAGGACTCGGTCGGCGAGGCCATCGGCATCGGCGCGGCGGCGCGCTGTTCGGCGGGCGCGGCATACATCTGCGGTTGCGGGGCGTAGTTGCCCTTGGGCACGCGCGCCAGGCGCACGCTTTCTTCGCCTTCCTTGATCTCGATTTCGGCGAGGTTGGATTCTTCCAGCAGGTCGATGAGCTTCTTGATCTTGCGCAGGTCCATGGTGGCCTCGGGAGTGTGTCTAATGGAATGGATGAGGAATGAGTGGAGAGAACTGAGAAGTGAGGGGAAGCGATTCGCCGTTCCTCACTCCTCTCCGCTCACCCCCAGCTTCTTGATCGCCGCTTGCATCGCGTAGCGGTAACTGTCCGCACCGAAACCGCAGACCACGCCCACCGCCAGGTCGCTGAAATAGCTGTGTTGGCGGAACGGTTCGCGGCTGTGCGGGTTGGACAGGTGGATTTCGATGAACGGTATAGCGACCGCCGCCAGCGCATCGCGCAGGGCGACCGAGGTATGGGTGAAGGCGGCTGGATTGATCAGGAGGAAGGCGGTACCGTCGTTGCGCGCGGCCTGGACCCGGTCGACCAGCTCGTGCTCGGCATTGGACTGCAGGCTCTCGAACTGATGCCCGGCGCCCGCGGCCTGCGAGGACAGGGAGGCGTCGATCTCGGCCAGGGTGGTGCGGCCATAGACTTCGGGTTCGCGGCTGCCCAGCAGGTTGAGATTGGGGCCGTGCAGGGCCAGCAGCTTTGCCATCGAACGCTCCAGCAGAAGCGGCGCAGTCTGCGTGAAGACGTTAATGCTGTCCAGTTCGCAGAAGTTCCTGACGTTTTAAGCGTTCATTTGAAAATGAAGAGAGAGCGTTTTGTGCGAGCGGCCTAAGCGGCGAGTTCTTGATCTTGCTCCGTGGCCTGACTTCCATGTGCCGAAGAGGAGCACGAACAAACAAAGGCCCGCGGCTTACGCACCGAAGGAAGTACCCTTGGGGGAGGCTGCTCTCACACGGTCAGGGCAGTTTCGCCCAGTCATTGATCTCACCGGATGCAAACGGCCCGATCTTTTGCTTGAGGATCTTGCCATCAGCGCCCACCAGCACTGAATACGGCAACACGCCCTTGCGGTTGCCCAGCCACACACTGGCGTCGGCGGGGCCGGGCGTATCGACCAGGATGGGATAGGCCACCGGCACCCGGCCGAGGAATTCATGGATGTTTTCGGGCGTATCCAGCGCCAGCCCGAGAACCTGCACCCCCTTGGTGCCTTGGGAACGCGCGTAGCCATCAAGCTCGGGCATTTCCTCGATGCATGGCCCGCACCAGCTGGCCCAGACGTTGATCAGCAGTGGGCGACCCGCGTAGGCGTCGGGTATCGGCTGCATTTGTCCCTGCAGGTCGGCAAGTTTGAGCGGCGGCATCGGTTCGCCCGGTTTCGCCGGCTTTACCCCGGGTGGCGGCTCCGGCGCGGTGGCGTCCATGGCCGCCTGCAGTGCTTGCTGGCCAGCGTCGGTCCGCAGCAGTGGACTTCCACCGAACCACAGGCTGGCCAGCGCACCGAGCACGCCAGCTGCCAGGGCCACGGCCAGGAAGTGGGCGTTGCGCAGCTTCATCGCCTGGCGCGGGCGAGTGCTTCGGCCACCATGTTCTGGGTCAGTACCGTCGGCAACACTTCGCCTTCGCCGCCATCGCTGGGGAAAACCACGTATAGCGGCACACCGACTGCCTTGTGGGCTTCCAGGAATTCGCCGATTGCCGGGTCGACGTTGGTCCAGTCGCCCTGCATGAATACCGCGTTGGCCTGAACCATCGCCGTGCGGAAATCCTCGCGCCCGAGCACCGCCTTTTCATTGGCCTTGCAGGTCACGCACCAGTCGGCGGTCATGTCGACGAACACGACCCGGCCTTCGCTACGCAAGGCCGCGAGTTTGTTTGCCGAATACGGAACGACATCGGCGGTCGCAGTCGGCACCGTGGTTTCGCGCTGCAGCCGGTGCACCAGCGCCAGCGGCACCAGCGAGGCCAGCAGCACCGCCACCGCCAGCGCACGACGCAATGGCGCGGTCTGCAGACGCAGGCGCTGGTACCACCACAGCCCGAGCGCGAGCAGCACCAGACCGACCAGGGCCAATCCAATCGCATCCACGCCGCGCTGCTTGCCCAGCACCCACAGCAGCCAGACCGCGGTCAGGTACATGGGGAAGGCGAGGAAATGCTTCAGCGTTTCCATCCAGGCGCCGGGCTTCGGCAGGCGTTGCGCCAGTCCGGGAACGAAGCCGATCAGCAGGAAAGGCAGGGCCAGGCCAAGGCCGAGGAACGCGAACAGCAGCAAAGCCACTGGCGTGGAAGCAGTGAAAGCGAACGCCAGCGCCGCGCCCATGAACGGCGCGGTGCAGGGGCTGGCGATCACCACCGCCAGCACGCCGGTGAAGAAGTCGCCAGCCGGGCCGCTGCGTCCACTCAATTCGTGGCCGGTGCCGGCCAAGCGGTGACCCAGGGCGAATACCCCGGACAGGCTAAGTCCCACCGCGAACATCAGATAGACCAGCCCCCCGATCACCAGCGGCTGCTGCAACTGGAAACCCCAGCCCAGGGCCTGGCCCGCCGCGCGCAAGCCGATCGCCAGCGCGCCCAGGGCGATGAAACTCAGCAGCACGCCTGCCGTGTAGCAAAGCGCGCTGCGGCGTGCATGGCCGCCACTGCGTCCGCTGTCTGCCAGCGACAAGGCCTTCAACGACAACACCGGCAGCACGCAGGGCATCAGGTTAAGGATCAGGCCGCCGGCCAGGGCCAGCAACAGCGCGACGAACACACCGATCGGTGCATTGGCCCGATGGGCCTTGCGCAGCACGTCGGCGGGCGGGGTACTGCGGGCAATCTGTTCGGGCACAGCTTCGCCAGAGGGTTCATCCGCGACGACACCGGCATCGATGGCGGGAGAAGTTGCATTGCCCCCGGCGGTAGGCAGCGGCGCGATCAGTTCGGGCGCGCGCGGATCGCCGGTATTTGCGGTTGCGGTGATGCTGCCCTCTGGAATCGTCAGCTTGACCGCACGGGTCATCGGTGGATAACAGATGCCGTCCTTCTGGCAGCCCTGGAAAGTCACCTTCAGCGTGGCCTCGCTGGCATCGCCGTGATTGCGGATCAACGGCACCGGTGCTTCGACCTGGTCGAAATAAACCACGACGTCGCCGAAGTGCTCATCCCGGTAGACCGTGCCCTTGGGCCAGCGCGGTCGACCCAGGCTGATTCCTTTCGCGCCATCAAACTTCATCGTGGTGCGGTCGCGATAAAGGTAATAACCGGGGGCCGGAGTCAGGCGTAGCAACAACTGGTTGCCGTCATAGGCAATGGCTTCGAAGGCGAATGCCTGTTCCTGCGGCAACGGCAAGGCCTCGACGGCGCCGCTGGTCGAAGCCTGCTGGCCGAACAGGGGGAGGCCACCGGCATTGGCGGGACCTAAGGAATTGGGTAAACCGGTGGTGGCTCCGGCCACAGGCAATTTCACCACCAGCTTGCGGGTCTGCGGCGGGTAGCAGATGCCCGCGTCCGCACAGCCCTGGTACTTCACTTTCAAGGTGACGCGCTCGGCAGTGGCGGACGCCTTGCCGGCGAGCATCCCGGTCAGGTCTTCATGGTAGGTCTCCACGTCACCGAAGAACTCATCGTGGTGGGCCTTGCCCTTGGGCAGCTGCAACTTTCCGGCCTGGAAATCCGGGCCTTCGACCTGCACGTCGATGCGGTGGCGGTACAGGTAGTAGCCATCCGCCACCTTCCAGTGCACTTCGATGTGGTCGCGCGCGGGCGCATTGGCGGAGACTGCGAAGGCCTGGTCGACCGGCAGCAGGTCTTCTTCGCTGATTGCCAGGGCCGGATGCGCGACCAGCGCAAGCACTAACAGGGTCAACACGCGGTGCAGCAAGGTCATCAGGTCACTTTCCTCTGGGATCCGCACAGGCAATCCGGGTCCGGGGGAGACCACGCGTGGTCGGTCGGGCTTCGACCGTCAGCAAGCCATGCAGTTCACAAGGTTAACCGCTGATGGCGACTCCTGGCTTGGAAACCACACTGCGACGGCCATTGGTGCGTCCCACACGCTGGGCCGCGAGCTCCTCCATTACCTCCAGCAGCGATAGCCGGGTACGCAAGGGAGCGATCCTGAAAGCCTCGACCAGGCGGAACTCCAACGGATCCTCGATCAGCAATGCCTCGGCCGTGGCGATCGAATCCAGCTGCATATCCTTGGACAAGGACATTTCACCGCGGCCGGTGGCCAGCCATTCAAACTGGATGCCGGCGACCAGCGCGATTTCCCGCAGGTGTGAGACGCTGGGATTCTTGCCCAACGGAGCTTCCCAGTGGCTGACCGCGCTGCGTTGCACGCCTACCACCTGGGCGAGCTGGTTCTGGGACATGCCCGCTGCACGCCGTGCCAGTCGAATCCTTTCCTGTTGGGTCATCGCCACTCCCGCGCTTGGCAGCTTTGCAAATGCACCTTACTCAAGCCTTGGGACCAAAGGATAGCTATTTGTTACCAATAGTCACCTAGTGAACAAAAATAGGCATCATATGTACGCTTTTGGTGGCTGCTTTGCCGAGGCTTCCAATGGGAGTCTGAGCAACCGCTTCCACCGGTGACTCAAAGTCACCTGTTTTGACCGATTGACGCCTCGTCATCCCTGTCCCGGAGTGCTATCTCTACGCCCGCTGGCAGGATGCCGGCTTCGACAAGGAGTCGGCGGGGGGAGAGGCTCGGGTGAATTAACACCAGGCAGGGATACGACACCATCTCCATAAGAGCGCGCATGCCCCTGTCATGCGCGCTCTTTTTTTTGTGCCCTTGAAACCTCCGCGCGAGCGCCCCATCTGTCTTGCATCCCGGCATTGCCGGGCTTTTGTCCCTGCGGAGCTGGCACTCATGCGGTACGAGTGCTAACATCGCCGCCCCTTTCCCTGTGCAATCAATCACTTAAAAGGATTGAAATGAGCAATATCAAGCCGTTGTACGACCGCGTAGTCATCAAGCGCGTCGAAGAAGAGAAGTTGTCCGCTGGCGGCATCGTCATCCCGGACTCCGCCACCGAGAAGCCGATCAAGGGCAACGTCATCGCTGTCGGCGACGGCAAGGCCCTGGACAACGGCACCGTCCGTGCCCCCAAGGTCAAGGTCGGCGACCAGGTCCTGTTCGGCAAGTACAGCGGCACGGAAGTGAAGCTGGACGGTACCGATTACCTGGTGGTGAAGGAAGACGACATCTTCGCGATCCTTTCCTGATTGCGGAGGGCGGGTCTCGACCCGCCTACTGGAATTTAGCGACTGCCCTGCGGCGGGTTGAAACCCGCCCTACGAACCAACCCTTATCCGGAGTTACAACATGTCCGCCAAAGAAATCCGTTTCGGTGAAGACGCCCGCGCCCGCATGGTGCGCGGTGTCAACATCCTCGCCAATGCCGTCAAGGCAACCCTCGGTCCGAAGGGCCGCAATGTCGTGCTCGAGAAGAGCTACGGCGCCCCCACCATCACCAAGGACGGCGTCTCCGTCGCCAAGGAAATCGAGCTTGCCGACAAGTTCGAGAACATGGGCGCGCAGATGGTCAAGGAAGTCGCTTCCAAGACCTCCGACAACGCTGGCGACGGCACCACCACCGCCACCGTGCTTGCCCAGGCGTTGATCCGCGAAGGTTCCAAGGCGGTTGCCGCCGGCATGAACCCGATGGACCTCAAGCGCGGCATCGACAAGGCGGTCATCGCCGCCGTGGCCGAGCTGAAGAAGATGAGCAAGCCCACCGCTGACGACAAGGCCATCGCCCAGGTCGGCACCATTTCGGCCAACAGCGACGAGTCGATCGGCAACATCATCGCCGACGCGATGAAGAAGGTCGGCAAGGAA
>JBDTPP010000031.1:0-28150 GCA_039932615.1 Pseudoxanthomonas sp. | reverse complement strand
TGCACACTTTCTTCGCCGGGCAACCCATGTTGATGTCGATGATCTGCGCGCCGTGGTCGACGTTGTAACGCGCCGCGTCGGCGAGCACCTGCGGCTCGGTGCCGGCGATCTGCACGCTGATCGGGGCCGGTTCATCCACGTGGTCCATACGGTGCAGCGATTTGCGCGTATGCCACAGCCCGGGATTGCCCGTGGTCATTTCCGACACGGCCAAGCCTGCGCCCAAGCGCTTGCACAACTGCCGGAACGGCTTGTCGGTGACCCCGGCCATCGGGGCCAGGATCAAGCCGGGAGCTATCGTGTGAACGCCGATCCGCATGCAGGCATTGTAGTGGCGGGGCCGGACTTATGCGCCCGAGCCATGCCCGTCGAAACGGGCCACAACCTCGGCCAGGCGCGGCATCGCCAGCGCCGCTCCGGCGCGTTCGGTAGACAGCGCCGCGTAGCGGTTGGCAAAGCGTGCGTGTGCGGAAAACGGCAGTTCGATGTCCCCGGCAAGGGAGGCAGCCAATGCGCCATTGAACGCATCGCCGGCACCGGTGGTGTCGATCGCATCGGCTGCTTCGGCAGCCAGGCGGTAATAAGGTTTGGCGTCGCCGCGCAGTGCCTCCTCGGCGTGCGAGACGAAGACCCCCGCCGACCCCAGGGTGACCACCACGGTGCCATGCGCCAACAGTTCCCGGCACAGCGCATGCAGGCTGGCACCGTCGCTGATGGCGACGTCGTCGGCTTCGATCTTCGTCCCGACATGGCGAGAGACCAGGGCGGAGAACTCGGTTTCATTGGGGGTGATGAGGTCCGCGAGCGCCAGCAATTCGCTGGTGGTCGTGGCATTCGCAGGGGCGGGATTGAGCACGGTAGTTATGTTCCGCTCGCGCGCTGCCGCCAACGCTGCGATGACGCTGTTGATAGGTGATTCCAGTTGCGCCAGCATGACTGCGCAAGTGGCGATGGCTTCGGCCTGCGCATGAACGAAATCCGCAGTCAGCGAACCATTCGCTCCGGGTCCGACGATGATGCTGTTGCGGCCGCGAGCATCCACGTAGATGCCAGCAGTTCCGGTCGGCTGGTCCGACACCAGGTCGCGCAGGTCGATGTCGTCGGCTGCGACCAGTGAACGCGCCAGCGCGCCACCTGCGTCCTGGCCCAGGGCGCAAAGAAAGATCGTGGGTGCACCGGCACGGCGTGCAGCGATGGCCTGGTTGAATCCCTTGCCGCCGGGGCCGCTCGCATAATTGCCGACAATGGTCGCGCCCACGGCCGGCAAAGCCTCGCAGTGCCAGACATGGTCGACATTGAACGAACCGATGACGGTGACCGAACCCATGCGCTCAGGCGAAATGGGTAAGGACGCCGGCAATGGTGGCCGTCATCAGCGTGGCGATGGTGCCGCCCAGCACCGCACGCAGGCCGAAACGGGCCAGGTCCGAGCGCCGGTCGGGGGCCAGGCCGCCGATGCCGCCGATCTGGATGGCAATCGAACTGAAGTTGGCGAATCCGCACAATGCATAGGTCGCGATCAGCTTTCCTTCCGCCGACAGGCTGACGCCTGCCACCTTGCCGTTGACGATATCGGCCAGTTGCAGGTAAGCGACGAATTCGTTGATCACGACTTTCTGACCGATCAGCGAACCCACCGTGGTTGCATCCTGCCACGGCACTCCGATCACCCAGGCGATGGGTGCCAGCACGTAACCGAAGATCGCCGCCAGATCGGTGGGCTTGCCGATCATCGCTGCGATGCCGGTGACGTCACCCAGCCAGGTCAGCGGCGCATTGATCAACGCGATCAGGGCGATGAATGCAAGCAGCATCGCGCCGATATTCAGGGCCAGGCGCAGGCCATCGGCCGCGCCAGCCGCCGCCGCATCAATGATGTTGCTGGCGGTTTTCTCCACTTCCATCTTCACCGTGCCGCGGGTCAGCGGCGTTCCGGTTTCCGGGATCAGCAACTTCGCCACCACCAGGGTAGCCGGCGCGGCCATGATCGAGGCGGCCAGCAGGTGCTTGGCATAGAACGCCTGCTGCACCGGATCGCCGCCGCCCAGCATGCCGACATACGCGGCCAGCACGCCACCGGCGATATGGGCCATGCCGCCGATCATCATCGTGATCAGTTCCGATTCGGTCATCTTGGAGATATACGGGCGCACCGTCAGCGGCGCTTCGGTCTGGCCGATGAACACGCTGGCGCAGACGCTGGTGGTTTCCGCGCCCGAGACCCTCATCACCTTGGTGATGGCCCAGGCCATGGCCCGGACCACGGCCTGCATCACGTTCAGGTGGTACATCACGCTCATCAGCGCGGCGAAGAAGATGATCGTCGGCAAGACCTGGAACGCGAAGATGAAGCCGTAGGTGTTGACGTCCATCAGGCTGCCGAAGATGAACCCCGAACCGACGTTGACGTAACCCAGGATCTTGACGAACGCCTGACCCAGCCAATTGAAGACCTCGCGCCCGCCCGGCACCAGCAATACCAGCGCGGCGAAGGCAATCTGCAAGGTTACGCCGGTGACGACCAGCTTCCAGTCCACGGCCTTCTTGTTGTTGGAGAAAAGGAACACGATGCCGATCAGCACCACCAGCCCGAACAACCCGAATCCGATTCGCCCCAAACCTTCCAGCATGTGCATCCCCTGTCGCGCGGTTCCAGAATCGAAGCAGACTAGAGCAGGGCAGGGGTGGCGGCAAGGCAAATCGGCCCGTGCTTCAACCGATGCCGCGCAAGGCTACCCACACGGCCAGGGACAGGAATACCACTGCGGCCACCGTGCGCGCGAGCTTCAGCGGCAGGCGGTCGGCGAACTGGTGGCCCAGCCAGACCACCGGCAAATTGGCGATCAGCATGCCCAGCGTGGTGCCGGTAATGACTTGCCACAGCGGTGAATACTTCGTGGCCAGCAATACGGTCGCGACCTGGGTCTTGTCGCCGATCTCGGCCAGGAAGAAGGCGATGGTGGTGGCGATGAAGGCGCCGTGCACTGGCAGTTTCTCACCCTCGTCCAGCGTGTCCGGCTTCAGCGTCCACAGGGCGACGGCCAGGAAGCTGCCGGCCACGATCCAGCGCAGGACTTCCGGCGACAACCATTGTGAAAGTTCCGCGCCCAGCCAGGCCGAGATCGCGTGATTGATCACGGTGGCGGCGAGGATGCCGAAGGCGATCGGCCACGGCTTGCGGAAACGGGCGGCCAGCAGCAACGCCAGCAATTGGGTCTTGTCGCCGATTTCGGCGAGGGCAACGGTTCCGGTCGAGACCAGCAGGGCTTGCAGGGAAAGCATCATCGAACTCCGGGGCCAGGCATTCGCGAAAGACGCGAAGGCAAACGCCGCGCAGCCCGGCCCGGGTATGCGCAACGCCTGCCTACGGTCTTGCCCGACGGCGGAGCCCCTGAAGGCTCCGGTCCTGCGCACCATGGCGAGGATTCCATCATGAGATCCCATCAGCAGATCCCATCAGAAACGCGGCCAAGTATGTTGATGCGCAGCTTCCGCACGCGGCGGGTGGGCTACTCCCCGGAGGAGGAAAGTGCGCGCATTGTACCGGCTGCCGGTTATGCATGGGTAAACTCTTCCCAGTCGCCACCCGTCAAGCAGGAACAAGCGTATGGAATATCGACGTCTCGGCTCGTCCGGCCTGCAACTTTCCGCATTGTCGTTCGGCGCCTGGGTTACCTTCGGCAGCCAGATAGGACGCAGCGAAGCGCGCAACCTGATCGCCGCGGCCTACGACAACGGAATCAATTTCTTCGACAACGCCGAGGTTTATGCGAAAGGCGAAGCCGAACGGGTGATGGGCGACGTGATCGCGGATCTGCGGCTGCCGCGCGACGGATATTGCGTATCCAGCAAGGTCTATTTCGGTGCGGTGGACAATCCCGGTCCGACCCAGCGAGGGTTGTCGCGCAAGCATGTATTCGAGGCCTGCCATGCGGCGTTGCAGCGCCTGCGTGTGGACCACCTTGATCTTTATTTCTGCCACCGTCCCGATCCGGATACGCCCGTCGAGGAGACCGTGTGGGCGATGGACGCGCTGATCCGCCAGGGCAAGGTCCTGTATTGGGGCACGTCTGAATGGTCGGCCGCGCAAATCAAGGAAGCGGCGAAGATCGCACGCACCCATCACCTGCACGCACCGACCATGGAGCAGCCGCAATACAACCTGTTGCATCGGGCGCGGGTGGAGCTGGAATACGCACCGCTGTATTCCGAACTTGGCCTGGGCACCACCATATGGTCGCCGTTGGCATCGGGCTTGCTGACCGGCAAGTACAACGAGGGCGTACCGGCGGATGCACGGCTTGGGCACAAGGACAATGCCTGGCTGCAGAAGATGGTGCTCGGCGAGGACGGCAAACAACGTCTCGAGCGCGTCCGCCGCTTCACCGCGCTGGCGGCCGAACTCGGCGAGAAACCATCGCGACTTGCTATCGCCTGGTGCCTGCGCAATCCACATGTGACGACAGTGATGCTTGGCGCCAGCCGCACCAGCCAGCTGCTCGAAAACCTGGGCGCGCTGGAACTGGCCGGTCGCTACGATGAAGGCGTATGGGCACGGCTGGCCGCCACGACTGCGGAATAGTGACGTCCACTTGACGCAGTAATGAGAATCATTATCATCTAAATCCGTTCCCCGCCGGAGCTACGCAGATGAATGCACAACCGATCTTCCTGTCCCGACCTGACCCTGCGGCCCTGCGCGAGCGCACGGCCTGCCCCCCGCCTGCGGAGGAAGCCCTCAGCAGCGAGCACCTGCTCAATGGCCGCCGCGAAATCCTGATCACTCATGGCGATCGCGTCTATCGCCTGCGCCACACCAGCAACGACAAACTGATCCTGACCAAGTAGATCCACTGACATGGTGTGCCGCGCGTGCAGACGTGGCGCCGCGGCCGTTCGCTGCAGACCCGGACCGATGGCATCCAGGTATCGGATGCGTTCTCCAGCGACAGCTTGTTCAATTATCTGCAGGAAGGCATGGACGCCTGCTTCTACGGCCGATTCCGGCCGAAGTCACCGGGTCGGCGTTTGAAGACGAAGATCGTGAGCATGGCTACTCCGATTTACACCCGGACGGAGGAAATCGAGCAAGGAAAAACCGTCACCGTCCGGGACGTCGACACGGTATTTTCCGAAAGGGTGGAATCGCTTCCGTGAGGTTCATAGGCATCGCTTGATCGCGATGCCGATGGCACGGCAAGCGCTTCCGTCGCGTCCGGAAGTGGCGACCTGCCGTGTTCTATACTCACCTCCATATTTAAAAGGGGAGAAAGACATGTTCACACCCAGTTTCCTGGCCATCGTGGTGCTGTTCGCCGGGGTCATCATGCTGTTCAAGACCGTCCGCATCGTGCCCCAGGGCTACGAATGGACCGTGGAGAGATTCGGCAAGTACACGCACACCATGACCCCGGGCCTGCACTTCCTGGTTCCGATCATGTACAGCGTCGGCCGCAAGATCAACATGATGGAACAGGTGCTGGAAGTGCCCAGCCAGGACGTGATCACCAAGGACAACGCGGTGGTCAAGGTGGACGGCATCGTGTTCTTCCAGGTGCTTGATGCGGCCAAGGCCGCCTATGAAGTCGCGCAGCTGGAAATCGCCACGCTCAACCTGGTGATGACCAACATCCGTACCTCGATCGGCTCCATGGACCTGGACGAATCGCTGTCCAAGCGCGACGAGATCAATACCAAGGTGCTGGTCGCGGTCGACCAGGCCACCCATCCCTGGGGCATCAAGGTCAACCGCATCGAACTGAAGGACATCGCCCCGCCACGGGACCTGATCGAATCAATGGCGCGGCAGATGAAGGCCGAGCGCGAGAAGCGCGCCAACATCCTCGAGGCCGAAGGCTTCCGCCAGTCGGCGATCCTGAAGGCCGAGGGCGAGAAGCAATCCGCGATCCTCGCCGCTGAAGGCCAACGTGAAGCCGCGTTCCGCGAGGCCGAGGCGCGAGAGCGCCTGGCCGAAGCCGAAGCCAAGGCCACCCAGGTCGTGTCGGATGCGATCGCCTCGGGCAATGTGCAGGCGATCAATTACTTCGTCGCACAGAAATACATCGAGGCATTCAAGTCGCTGGCCGAAGGCCCGAACCAGAAGTTCGTGTTGATGCCGATGGAGTCGGCCGGCGTGATTGGTTCCCTGGGCGGCATTGCCGAGCTGGCCAAGGAAGCCATGAACCAGCAGTCCGTGCGCGGCGCGGTGCCGCCCACCTTGCCGTCGCGCGGGGGCTGACGCCATGCGCTGGGACGTGTCGACCTGGGCGGTGGTGGCGCTGTTGCTGTTCGCGGCCGAGGCACTCGCCCCCGGTGCATTCATGCTGTGGCTTGGGATCGCCGCGGTGCCGGTGTTCCTGCTGGTACTGCTGGTGCCGGGGATTCCGGTCTTGCTTCAGGTTGCTGTGTTCATCGTGTTGAGCTTCGTTTCGATCCAGGTCTACCGGAAATGGTTCCGCAAGTTCGAACCGCAGAGCGACCGGCCGCACCTGAATCAACGCGCCAATAGCCTGATCGGCCACGTCACTCGGCTGGAGCAGGCTATCGTCAACGGCTACGGACGGGTGCAGATTGCCGACGCCTACTGGGAAGTGCAGGGCCCCGACCTGCCCGCCGGCACCTCCGTACGCGTGGTCGCCGTCGACGGCATGACCCTGAAGGTGCAGGAAGCCTGACCACCATGCGCTCGTGGCTGCCCCTGCTGATGTCGTTGGCCTTGCCCCTGACGGCAGTCGGCGCCGATCTGGTCGGGAAGACCATGCCGCCGTATCCAGAAGGATTGCGCGAAATCGGCGGTGCCTGCCTCTCTGATTCGACCGGCCCGGAACATGTCTGCGATTACTCCATCGGGCTGCTGGCCGATGCCAGTACCAATAGCGATACAGCGTCCGACGCTGAGCCGGTAATGCGCTATGTGACCGCCGGCCGCATGGCCGGGCGCGACGGAACATTGGCATTGTGGAAAGTCACCGATGCGCAGGTCTATCCCAAGGTGGCGAAGGGATTTTTCTGGCAGTCCGGAACTTGCCGGGTGGGCAAGGTCGCTGATGCCAAGGTGGTCGCGATAGTGCGCCAGGGGCCGGAACAGCAATACCTGACCGACGTTGCCTGGGCGCGACGCCTGGACCTTGAGAGCGGCAAGTTCATCGAAGTCGATCCCGCACGTGTCGATTGCGTCAATGAGGGTTACGGCGAACTGTAGCCCGTGGCAGCGGCCTCCCCGCCGCGAGCTCTTGCTTCCAGCATCCCGCCTTGATTCTCCAATTCCTGATCCGTTCCTGGTCCAAAGCAAGAGCTCGCGGCGGGGACGCCGCTCCCGCCGCTCCATCTGGGATAATGGCGCTCTTTTGCAGGATGCCGCCATGACCCGGAAAACCATTCTCAACGACACCCACCGCAGCCTCGGTGCCAAGATGGTGGACTTCGGCGGCTGGGACATGCCGATCCATTACGGCTCGCAGATCGATGAGCATCACCTGGTGCGCAAGGACGCCGGCATGTTCGACGTCAGCCACATGACCGTGGTCGATCTGCACGGCGCACGCGTGCGCGAATTCCTGCGCCGCCTGGTGGCCAATTCGGTGGACAAGCTGAAGAAGCCGGGCAAGGCGCTGTACACCGCAATGCTGGACGAGAACGGCGGGGTGATCGACGACCTGATCATCTATTTCCTGGCCGATGATTTCTTCCGGCTGGTGGTCAACGCCGCCACCCGCGACAAGGACCTGGCCTGGATCGAGAAGCAAGCTGTCGCTTTCGGGGTCGAGGTGAAGGAGCGTCCGGAGTTCGCAATGATCGCGGTGCAGGGACCCAGCGCACGCGCCAAGGTGATCAGCCTGCTGCGCGAATCCGATCGCCCCGCCGCCGACAAGCTGGCCCGCTTCGCCGCGATCGACGTGCAGACCACCGACGGCGTGCAGCTTTTCGTCGCCCGCACCGGTTACACCGGAGAGGATGGCTACGAGATCGTGCTGCCCGAGGAACAGGCGGTCGGGTTCTGGAATGCATTGCTGGCCACGGGAGTGAAACCCGCCGGTCTCGGCGCGCGCGATACGTTGCGTCTGGAGGCCGGTCTGAATCTGTACGGCCAGGACATGGATGAAACCACCACGCCCTACGAGGCCGCATTGGCCTGGACCGTGGCCCTGGACGTGGATGCTGATCTGAAGCCGCGCGAATTCATCGGCCGCAGCGTGCTTGAGTTGCAGGCTGCTTCCGGTGCCTCGCGCCAGCTGGTCGGACTGGTGATGGACGACAAGGGCGTGTTGCGCCATGGACAGAAGGTCCTGACTGCCAATGGCGAAGGCGAAATCCTCTCGGGCACCTTCTCGCCGACCCTGGGCAAGGCCATTGCCTTTGCGCGCGTGCCGGCCGGTGATCCAGGGGAAGTGCGCGTGGATATCCGCGGCCGCGAAGTGGCGGTGCGCATGGTCAGGTTCCCGTTCGTGCGCGACGGCCAGGCACAGCCCGGTGTATTGGACTGAGGCCGCGAGCCTTCTCCTTCACTAAATGAATTCCTTGGTTAAACTAGACCCCTCATTCCCACCCCCAACCGATCCCCCCGGAGCAGCACCATGAGCGAGATTCCCGGCGACCTCAGATTCCTCAAGTCCCACGAGTGGGCACGCGTCGAAGGCAGTGGCCGCGTCACTGTCGGCATTTCCGAGCACGCGCAGGGCCTGCTGGGCGACCTGGTCTATGTCGAGTTGCCGAACGTCGGCGATCGTATTGAGGCTGGTACCGCGGCGGCGGTCGTGGAGTCGGTAAAGGCCGCCTCCGACGTTTACAGCCCTGTCACCGGCACCGTGGTCGAGGTGAACTCGGACCTGGCCGACAAGCCGGAGACCATCAACGAGGATGCCTACGGCGAAGGTTGGATCTACGTGATGGAAATCGAGGAACCCGACCAGCTCAACGACCTGCTGGCCCCCGATGACTATGCCGAACTGCTTGAGGACGAGGACCACTAGTCCTGCGTTCGACGCTTTCGCCCGTCCGCTTTCCGGCCGCCTTGTGCGGCCGCTTTGCTTTTGCGGCTTTGCCTTCCGGCAACATCGAGTTTCTTGCCTTGGTTTCCCAAGTGCCAATCCTCGTGCCTGCCGATGCGGCTGATCTGCCTGTCATGGGATCGGTCCATCTCTCGCGGCGGGAAACGCTCCGACCAGAAACCTGGCTTCCGGCGATCGACGACGACACTGGATCGCTGTTCGGAACAACGCGCCTGGTTGGCTGATCGCACCCGCACGCGTCCTGGGTCTGCTGCCGCGACAGTCGTTGCGAAGGTGCAGAAGCGGCAAAATAGTTTGCGCAAATCCGCGCATTTGGACTGGTGCGACGCCAAATCAAGGCGATTGGACGGGCTCGAAAAATGCCTCTGTTTATTTGTCGGCAGGGGTTTCGGGCAAGCGTCTTCCTGGCATCGGACGCACGTGCGATTCCTGCCGCGCGAAATAACCGATGCATAAAAAGTGCATTAAACGCGGCGTTTTTCAATAACCTCCGATCATGTTTCGCGGCCCGATGCGTTTCGCGCGCGTCGATGCGGTGAACGGCGATGCCGCGACGGCGGGAAGCGGGCGTGGGCGCAGCCAAAAATATTTATGCAAAACTGTTGACACATTGAAAAAGCGTGATTAGGTTTCGCCCCAGCAGACATTTCCTGCGGAAGCAATCGAGCCGAGTCATCTCAACATCGAGCAAAACAAAACGGCCCCCCACCCGCGACCTCGGCATGACGGACGCAGGCTTCGCTTCCTCCAAGAAAACCCCCAGCCATTCCCGACGCCGCACGCGAGTCCTTCGCGATGCAGGTGTTTTTTTTAACCGCGCCTTTCTGCGCGGACAGGCCGCTGCCATTCTGGCTGGGCTTGCCACCATCCGTTCCGACGCGCCTGGCGCGACGGCGGCTGCCTGCGGGTCCGACTCCCGCGGCGTTCCATTGCAACTGGGCTTTGTAAACGGATTCACCAATCCATAGTCACTGACGAGGAGCCATAACATGGCAACGAAAAAAGCTGCTAAGAAAAAACCCGCCAAGAAAGCTGCCAAGAAATCGGCAGCCAAGAAGGCCGTGAAGAAGACAGTAAAGAAGGCTGCCAAGAAAGTAGCCAAGAAGGCTACCAAGAAGGTAGCCAAGAAGCCGGCGAAGAAGACCGCCAAGAAGGCTGCCAAGAAGACCGCCAAGAAGACCGCCAAGAAAGCTGCGAAGAAAGTAGCCCGGAAGCCGGCGAAAAAGGCCGCTAAAAAGACCGCTAAAAAGGCTGCCAAGAAAGTAGCCAAGAAGAAGCCAGCCAAGAAGGCTGCTAAAAAGGCCGCCAAGAAAGTAGCCAAGAAGCCAGCCAAGAAAGCTGCGAAGAAAGCTGCCAAAAAGGTTGCCAAGAAGAAGCCGGCCAAGAAAGCCGCCAAAAAGGCCACCAAGAAAGCCGCTAAAAAGCCGGCCAAGAAAGCCAAGAAAAGGGCCCCGGTAGCATTGCCGCCGACCCCCGCTCCGCTGATCTGAAAGCTGGTTCAATAATAATTAATCCCGATTACCTGTAAGCCATAGAACTCTCTCCCCGGTGCCCAGCGGGGAGGGAGTTTTTTTATGGGTGAAGCGGTAGCCTGGGCTTCACCACCGGGAGCAAGACATGAAACTGCTGAAGTGGTTGTTGACAGTGCTGCTGCTGATGGGCGTGGCCCTGATGGGCGGCTTGTTGCTGCCGGGCAACAGTCACCTGCAGCGGTCGGTCGTCATCGAGCGTCCGCCGGCCGAAGTCTTCGCCGCGCTGAACTCGTTCCAGCGTTTCACCGAATGGTCGCCATGGTCCGATCTGGATCGGGATGCGATTTACACCTACAGCGGTCCTCTCACCGGTGTGGGCGCGAAGATGGCCTGGACGGGAAATAGTTCGATAGGTAGCGGCAGCCAGCAAATCATCAAGAGCACGCCTGACCGCAGCATCGTCAACGCGCTCGACGTCGGTGGCAGCCAGGCCACGGCCGGCTACCTCCTGGTGGCGGAAAGTAGCGGCACCCGCGTGACCTGGAGCATGGACAGCGCGCACGGATACAACCCGGTCAAGCGCTGGTTCGGCGCATTGCTGCTAGACCGCGTGGTCGGCAAGGATTACGAGAAGGGCCTGGCGAAACTGAAGAGCGTGCTGGAAAGCGGTCCGCGCCGGTAATGTCGACGCAGATTTGCGTGGCTTTACAGGTGATCCTGCTGCCGGTCGAAAAACTGGGCCTACTTGGGCGACGCTTTGGCTTTGTCGGAAGCGCTGCCGCTGTCCTTCTCGGAACTATCGGTGGCATCGGCCATCAGTAGGTCGTTGCCAATCGGCGTATCCAGCCATTGCTGGGCAGGCAGGCCCATCGCGCGGTCCAGCATCGTGGGCAGCAAGCCCGTAGGCAGGCCGCTTTCGCTGTTCCAGAGGATGGCAATGCCCAGGTCGCGCTCGGGCACCAGGGCCACCAGGCCACGATAGCCTTGCACCGCGCCGGCGTGGAACACGACCTGGTGTCCGGCGTAATCGAATACGCGCCAGCCCAGGGCATAACTGGCCGACTCGATGCGTTCGCGCCTCCATCCCGAACGCATCTCGCCAGGAGTCCTGACCAGGGGTGCATGCAGGGTAGCCAGCAACGGTGCGGGCAACACATCAGGGCGATGCCCGGTCTGGGCAATCAACCACTGGGCCATGTCGCTGACGCTGGCGTTGACCCCTGCGGCCGGCGGCAGGCGGTAATAGGTCGCCTTGGGCATCAACGACGCCCAGCCCTTGCGGCTGCGGATATGGGGGCGTGCCCAGCGCGAGCTGCTTTCTATACCGGACAGGCCGATGCTCGCATCGTTCATGCCCAGCGGTTTGAAGATGCGGCGATCCACCGCCTGGTCGTAGAAGCTGCCGGTGGCGGCGAAGACAACATCGCCGATCAGGCTGAAGGCCACGTTCTGGTAGGCGTAGCACTGGCCGGGAATGCAATCGAGCGGCGCGTTGGCCAGTTTCCGGGCTACGTTGTAATACTCGCCATTGGCTTCGATGTCCTTGTCGAATGCATTGTGGTCATGCAGGCCGACGCGGTGACTGAGGAGGTCGGCGACGGTGACGCGCTCGGTCGCGCTGGGATCGCTGAGCTGGAAGCTGGGGACGTAGTCGTGCACCTTGCTGTCCCATCGCAGTGAGCCGTCGTTGACCAGCAGGCCGGTCATGGTTCCGGCGAAGGCCTTGGACAGTGATGCGAGGCGGAACACGGTATGCGCGTCGATCGACTGGGGTGCACTCACGTCGGTCACGCCATAACCACGGGCACTCAGCACGCGTCCGTTCTGGACGATGGCCATGGCCATGCCGGGCACGCGTTCGCCCGAGGTCAATGCATTGGCCATGTTCTCGAACGTGGCGACATCGAAACCCTGTGCCAGTGGCAACACGCGCGGGTCGGCCAGCTCGGCGCGGTAGACCTGCGGCTGCGTGGGCGACTGATCGCGCGCGGCGGCGACGTTACCGCCTGACGATGGGTTCCAGCGTAGTGGTGTCTGCGCAGTGGACGACATCGTCAGCGGCAACAGCATGCCAAGCAATCCTGTGCACACGGACCGAGTGGGCCGCCAGTTGCGTTTGTCTTTCATCGTGTGTCGCGCCTGCGTAAGCTGTAGCCGTTCCGGATGATAACGCCGGTTTTTGGAATTGCACAAACGGGGAGAGGTTCGATGACCATCTTGTTCATATTGCTGGTGATTGTGGGTCTGGTGGCCGTGTTTGGAATGTGGGGTGTCGGCATCTACAACGGCCTGGTCACGGCTCGCAATGCCTTCAAGAATGCCTTCGCGCAGATTGACGTTCAGCTCCAGCGTCGCTTCGACCTGATCCCCAACCTGGTGGAAACGGTCAAGGGCTACATGAGCCACGAACGCGAGACCCTCGAAGCGGTTGTCGCAGCGCGGTCTGCCGCGCAATCCGGCCTTTCGGCTGCCAAGGCCAATCCCGGCGATCCGGCCGCGATGGCGCAACTGGCGGCGGCGCAGGGACAACTGAATGCGGGTCTGGGGCGTTTGCTCGCCATTGCCGAAGCCTATCCGGACCTGAAGGCCAACCAGAACATGATGCAGCTCACCGAAGAGCTGACCACCACCGAAAATAAAGTCGCGTTCGCGCGCCAGGCGTACAACGATTCTGTGATGGCGTTCAACAATAAGCGCGAAGTATTTCCTTCAAGCCTGCTGGCGGGCATGTTCAATTTCGGGCCTGCCGCGTTGCTGGATATCCCGGCCGACAAGGCGCAAGTACGGGAAGCGCCGAAGGTGCAGTTCTGATCTCGCGTCCTTCTCCCGCTTTGCGGGAGAAGGTGCCGAAGGGCGGATGAGGGTGCTCTTGGCTTTTGTTTTGGTTGATTCGGGTAAAAGCGTTGACCAGCTTTGCTGTTGAGAGCCGCACTGCGTTCGGGTCACTTTTCTTTGAACGGCAAAGAAAAGTAACCAAAAGAAAGCCGCCCTAACGGCGTGCCCAACGATGCAGCCGTTGGGTCCGCAAGCGGGCCGGGAATTTCCGTACGACACATCCTGTGTCTACGGAAACGGCGCACATCCCCCGCCTTCGCGGGTGCAGGCTCTGTGCGCCGCCCCTGCGGGGTTGTACCCGTCCCACTTGCCGCTCCTCACGGGTTCTTAAAAGCCAACCACCAACCACCAACCACCAACCACCAACCACCAACCACCAACCACCAACCCAAGGCTGCCATGAACTTTTTCGAACACCAGGCCAAGGCCCGCAGCAGTTCCACGCGGATGGTGTTGCTGTTCGCGTTGGCGGTGGGCGGGATCGTGCTGGCGGTGGATCTGGCGGTGTTGCTGTTGTTGGGGACGCAATTGGGAAGTGCCGGTGGCGTGGCTGCGCTTTTGTTTGCCAGCACGCTGGGCACGGTCGCGGTGATTGGATTGGGTTCGATGTACCGCATGGCTTCGTTGCGCGGCGGTGGCGAAGCGGTCGCGTTGCAGATGGGCGCCACCGCAGTGCCGGAGAACACCAGCGACTTCCAGTTGCGCCGCCTGCGCAATGTGGTCGAGGAAATCGCCATCGCCTCTGGCGTGCCGGTGCCCAAGCTCTACGTGATGGAGCAGGAAGCGGGCATCAATGCCTTCGCAGCGGGTTATTCGCCTTCCGATGCAGCGGTGGCCGTAACCCGCGGCGCACTGGAAAGACTCAACCGCGACGAACTGCAGGGCGTGATCGCGCACGAGTTCAGCCACATCCTCAATGGCGACATGCGCATCAACATCCGCCTGATGGGCATCCTGTTTGGCATCATGATGCTGACCATCATTGGTCAGCGGGTGCTGATCTATGGGCGTGGAGGACGCAGCAAGGAGGGCAATGCGATCCTGGTGATCGCACTGGTCGCGCTGGTGGTCGGCGGCATCGGCGCGTTCTTCGGGCGCATGATCAAGGCTGGCGTGAGCCGCCAGCGTGAGCTGCTGGCCGACGCTTCGGCGGTTCAGTTCACCCGACAGACCGCGGGCCTGGCCGGCGCGTTGAAGAAGATCGGCGGACTGCACGAAGGCTCGCAGCTCACCGACAAGTCCAAGGCCGAGGAAGTCAGCCACATGCTGTTTGGCGAAGGGCTGTCCATGTCCAGCATGTTTGCCACCCACCCGCCGTTGCTGGAACGCATCCGCCTGCTGGATCCTTCGTTCAACGCGCAACAACTGCAACAGTTGTCGGCGCGCTGGAGGGCATCACCTCCGGATGGAATGCAGGAGGACGTCGCCATGGGCCTGGCTGGCTCCATGCCTTCCTCGTCATCGCCATCCTCACACACGCCTTCCTCAAGCACGCCACCCCCGTTGCCACCGCGCTCACGTCAGATCAGCGTGACTCCGCCGATGGTGGCAGCGCAGGTCGGCACGCCAGCCGAAGACGATTACCGCCGCGCCGGCAGCATCGTCGAATCGCTGCCGCCGGAGCTGCGCGTGCTGGCGGCAAAGCGCGAAAGCGTCATGCCGTTGCTGCTGGCCATGCTGGTCGACGACGATGCGATCATTGCTGCCAATCAGCGCATCGAAGTGGTTGCGCGCCTGGGTGAACAGTTGGCTTCCCAAGCCTGGGCGATCCGGCAGCAGCACCTTGCTTCGCTGCATCCGATGCTGCGCCTGCCGCTGGCGTCATTGGCGTTTCCAGTGCTGCGCCTGCGCCCACGCCCGGAGCTTGACGCGTTCCTGTCCGCTGTCCATGCGATGGTCCACGCGGATGGCCAGGTGTCACTGTTCGAGTATTGCCTGGGCAAGCTGCTGGAGGTGCAGGTGCGCGAATCCCTGGATCCTTCCCGTTACGCGCGCTTCGGCCGGCGCAAGCCCGGCAACCTCAAGCAGGAATTCGCCACGCTGCTGGCGGTGGTGGCGCAGTCGGGCAGCGACACTCCCGAGGCTGCGCAACACGCCTACCTGAGTGGACTGCAGCGGGTGCTGCCCAGGGATCATCTTCCATACGCGCCGCCGGTCGAAGGCGTACTCGCGTTGGAAAATGTGTGGGAAGGACTGGATGCGCTGGATCCCCTGGCCAAGCAGGTGATGGTCGAAGCCATCACCGCGGCGATCAGCCACGATGGCCGGGTCAGCGTGTCCGAATCTGAATTGCTGCGCACGATCTGCGGCGTGCTTCATTGCCCGTTGCCAGCGATGCTGGAGCGGGGGTAGCCGGGTGCCCGCGAGCACCGGGAAACTGCTGCTGCTTGTTGCGACGCTGGGCGCAAGCGTTACGGCCGGCGCGGTGACCTGGGCGCAGCATGAAATCCAGGACCCGGTCAGCGGGAAGACATGCAAGGTCATGACGCTGGCCAGCTCCGGTTCCTACGTCTACGACTGGCCGGAAAAGTACGACCAGGTTTTCGTTCCGGTGACCGTCGCCGAGGGGATCTGGTTCTGCGAGGTTTCCGGGTTCGCCAGCTTCATCGCTGATGACAGGCTGAGCCCTGTCGAAAAGGAACGCATCGCCGCGTTCCTGCAACAGCAACCAGGATCCGCGCCGGAACAGTCGGGCATGGCCGGCAGGTTGCGGCGGGTCGACGCGATCTATGCGCTGCGCGATCTCACCCAGGAACGCCGCGCGCTGGTACACCGCATCCTGGCCTACGATTTCGAATCGCTGGCCGATGATCCGGCACGCGCCGGTCAGCATCGGCAGGCGGCGTTGGCGATCATGCTGGACCGGCTGGCCGACGAGTCACTGGCGCAGGGCACGCGGCTCGAATACCTGTTCGTCTCGGCCAACTATCTTCGCGAGTCCGGGGACGTCGCCCGCGCGGACCGGCTGCTGGCGCAACTTGAAATGCAGATCGCGAACGCCGCCGGTAGCCAAGTTGCCGGCTATGCGGCCTACCTGCAATCCATGCTGCCTGCGGCCAGGACGATCACTCCCGGAGGTCGACTTGCGCCGCCAGCAACAGCCGATTAAGCGGGCAGTGAAGTCCTGCCGAGAATCAGGTCGGAAGCGCGTTCCGCGATCATGATCGTCGGCGCGTTGGTGTTGCCACCGATCAACGATGGCATTACCGAGGCGTCGATCACCCGCAGGCCCTGCACACCGTTGACGCGCAACTGGCTGTCCACCACGCAGGTGTCGTCGCTGCCCATGCGGCAACTACCGACCGGGTGATAGACGGTCTCGGCCTTGGCGCGGATGAAATCGGCCAGTTCGGCATCCGACAAGTCGTTGCGCGTCGGAGCGATCGGCGCGCCGCGATAATCGTCGAACGCCTTCTGCGCGAACAGCTCGCGTGACAGCTTCGCGCATTCCACCATCATCTTCAGGTCGAAGCCTTCTTCGTCGCCCAGGTAGTTGGCTTCGATGCGCGCGTCGTCGCGAGGGTCCGGGCTATTGAGGCTGATACGGCCACGGCTGCGTGGACGCAGGAAGCAGGCGTGCAGGGTGTAGCCGTCGCCCGGCAGGCGATGGCGGCCATGGTCGTCGAGCATGGCGGGGATGAAATGGAACTGGATGTCGTCGCGCGAATCGCGCGCGTATTGCGAACGCACGAAGCCGCCGGCCTCGGCGATATTGCTGGTGCCCGGGCCGGTATGGCCGCGCAGGAAATAATCGAAAGCGACTTTCGCATCGCTGAGGCGGTCGTAGGTGATGCGCTGGGTCGAATGGTTCAGGGTGGAAACATCAAGGTGGTCCTGCAGGTTGCGGCCGACCCAGGCCGAATCCACGGCCACGTTGATCCCGTGGCCCTGAAGATGGTCCGCTGGCCCGATGCCGGACAGCATCAGCAGTTGCGGCGAATTGATCGTGCCGCCGCTCAGCAGAACCTCGCGTTCGGCGCGCGCCTGCACTTCCTGGCCGCCGCGGGCATAGGCAACGCCGATGGCGCGACCGTTTTCCAGCACGATGCGGCGTACCAGTGCACCGGTGATCACGTCCAGGTTGGGGCGTGATCTGGCCGGGTCCAGGTAGGCCACTGCAGTCGAGCAGCGTGCGCCGTTCTTCTGGGTGACCTGGTACAGGCCGACGCCGGATTGGCCGGGACCGTTGAAGTCGTCGTTGCGCGCGAAGCCGGCCTGCTGCCCGGCTTCGATGAACACCGACGACAGCGGGTTGACGTAGCGCAGGTCGGAAACGTACAGCGGGCCATCGGCGCCATGCAGTGCATCACTGCCGCGCGAATTGTGTTCGGCGCGTTTGAAGTAGGGCAGGGCGCTGTTCCAGTCCCAGCCTCGTGCGCCACCCGATGCCCAGTCGTCGTAGTCGCCGGCGACGCCGCGGATGTAGCACATGGCATTGATCGAACTGGAACCACCCAGCACCTTGCCGCGCGGCCACCACAGGCGACGATTATCGAGCTGCGGTTCGGGAGCGGTGTCGTAACTCCAGTTCACACCCTTCTGCCCGACCAGCTTGGCCAGGCCGGCAGGCATATGGATGAACGGATGCCAGTCACGCGGGCCGGCTTCCAGCAGCAGTACCTTGACGGTGGGATCTTCGGAAAGGCGGTTGGCCAGCACGCAGCCGGCGGAACCGGCGCCAATGATGATGTAGTCGTACACGCGGAAGCCTGTTCCAGGGGTCAGGCGAAGCTAGCGGGCGGGGGTAGAGCAAATGCTCTGTGCACAGGGTCTCGCGGCAAGTGACTGAATTGTCGCGTGGCACGCCACTAAAACAGTTGGCGATGTTGCAGTGCATCGGATAACGTGCGCGCTCAGCCGTAGGGAATGCAGCCGATGCAGTCAACCGAGAGCCGGGTACGCGGCGGCGAATGGCATGCGGCGCTGCTGTCGTTCGTCTATTTCTTCTGCGTCTTGGCTGCGTACTACGTAATCAGGCCGGTGCGTGAGCAGCTTTCGGCGGCGGTTGGATCGACCCAGCTGCCCTGGTTCTATGCCGCTACGTTCGTCGTGACCCTGGCCCTGACCCCGGTATTCGCGGGTTTGATCGCGCGTTATCCGCGCCGGATCGTGGTGCCGCTGGTGTATGTATTCTTCATCGCCTGCCTGCTGGCATTCGTGCCGGTATTCACCACCGAGGGGCTGTTGAGTCCACGCGCGCTGGGCACGGTCTTCTTCGTCTGGGTCAGCGTGTTCAACCTGTTCGTGGTTTCGGTGTTCTGGAGTTTCATGTCCGATATCTGGAGTGTCGAACAGTCGCGACGCTTGTTCCCGATCATCGCCTTGGCCGGCACCGCCGGCGCGATCGCCGGTCCCGCCTTGACCCGGGCGTTGGTCGACGTGATCGGTGTGGCGCCCCTGTTGATGGTGTCGGCAAGCTTGCTGGGCGTTGCCCTGGTGTGCGTGGTGCTGCTGGGGCAATGGGCACGCCTGCATGGCGCGCGCCGGCATGAGGCCGGGCACGAAGCCGCCGTCGGCGGGGGCATGTTCGACGGGCTCAAGCAGATCTTCGCCGATCCCTTCATGCGCAGCATGGCGATCCTGCTGTTGCTCGCCGACGGCATCGGCACGGTCAACTACGCGCTGGTCGCCGATTACTCGGGGGCGACATTTGTCGATGCGGTAGCACGTACCCGGTTCGCCGCCAATGTCGACCTGGCAGTCAACCTGCTGACCGCCGCCGCGCAACTGACGCTGACCCGCTGGTTGCTGCCACGCAGGGGTCCGGGTCCGGTCATCCTGATCTGGGCGTTGGTGAGCATCGGGGTGTTGCTGATGGTGGTGTTCTCCAAGGATCCGCATGCACCGCTGATCGGCGCGATGCCTGCAGTGGCGATCGCCCTCATCGTCAGCCGCGGCCTGGCCTACGGCATGGCCGAACCCGCCCGGCACAGCCTCTACACCCGGGTTCCCCGCAGCGTGCGTTACAAGGGCCAGAACGCGGTCGATACGGCGGTGTGGCGTTTCGGCGACCTTTCGATTGCGCTGGGCATGAACGGATTGCGCATGCTTGGGGTCATCACCAATGGATTCGCCGGGCTCAGCGCGGTAGCGGCACTGGGCGCCGCCGCGGTCGGCTGGCGGCTGGCAAGGCGCGTGGAAAAAGGCGTGGAAGGGACCTCCGCAGAAGCTTCGAAAACGTGCGGCTGATCCCGTACGAATCAAACACTCAGCGTCGGTCTTGTCTTCGGGCGTCATCGGGCCGGGTTGGTTATGCTGGCGACCACTCAAGTCCTGGAGTCCGCCATGCTGATCCTCGCCCAAATCCTGGTCGTGCTGGTCGCACTGTTGCACCTGTACTTCCTGGTGCTGGAAATGTTCCTGTGGACCCAGCCACTCGGGTTGAAGACCTTCCGCAACTCGCCGGAGAAGGCCGAAATCACGCGCGTACTCGCCGCCAACCAGGGCCTGTACAACGGCTTCCTGGCCGCGGGACTGTTGTGGTTCCTGTATGCGGGGCAGTGGAACGTGGTGCTGTTCTTCCTCGGCTGCGTGGTCCTGGCCGCGCTCTACGGTGCGTGGAGCGTCAACAAGCGGATCTTTTTCTTGCAGGGCGTTCCGGCGATCGCCGCGATTGTGGCGATCTGTTCGTTGTCGTAACCGCCACGCATGGGGCGCGATCCGCGCAGGAGCGACGTGAGTCGCGAAACCCGTAATGCGTCCATTCGCGACTCACGTCGCTCCTACGCCGATGCGGGCAACAGGGGTAACGCGAACAGGATCGCGCCGATCACGAACAGCACCGTCAGCACATGCACCAGCGGCTTGTTGACGCGCAGGAATACGAACTGTTCGATCGTCCTTCCGACCCAGAACAAGGACATGAACACCAGCAGCGCCCGGCCAAGCGGGGTCGCGCGCAGCTCGTCGGGGAAGGCGAAGCACAACACGCCGATGCCGAGGAAGAAGTAGATCAAGCGCAGGTTGAGGATCTGGGTGATCGCGCGCGTGGGCAGCCTGACCCTTTGCAGGTCGCGCTTCCAGTCGAACAATTTCCAGAACGCCAGGTGGAACGCAGCGAAAGCGAAGCTGTGGATCCCGCAAAGCTGTACCAGCAGGTCGCGGGACACGGCTCAGTCCTTGCGCGCCGGCTTCGGCGACACCCACATTGAAATGCGCGCCTTGAACACCGCATCACCCTGCGGATCGCTGACCACCACGTTGACCGGCAACTCGTAGCCTTCGGCCGATTCGTGCGGAGGGAATTCCGGCGTGGCCACGCCAAGCTGGGTGCCGACCGCCTTCTTCAGGTACTCGACGGTCATGCCCTTGGGAATCCAGCGCATCGACGCAGGAATGCTGACATCGGTCATCAACCCGCCGGTGAACTCGGCCAGGTTGCACAGGGCAATGGCATGCACTGTACCCAAATGGTTGGTGACGCTTCGGCGATGCTGGATGGTAGCTTCCGCGCGATTGGGTTCCAGCACCGTCATCCTCGGCTTGATGCTGCCGAAGTAGGGTGCCTTGAAGCAGATCAATCGCGAGAACAGCCATTGGCCGAAAGGCTTGCGGTAGAGTTTGCGGTATACCTGCAATACCGAAGCGCTCATGGTGCGTCGAGCCTCATGTTTTGACCCCCTCCCAACCTCCCCCTGCGCCCAGAAGGAAGTCCCCTTGGGGGGCCGCGCGCAAGGGGAGGAGCCAAACTCAAGCCGCCTCGCGCGCCTTTGCGCTCTCCGACCCGTGCTTGTCGTAATAACCCGCCGAACGCAGTTCGTGGGTGTCGAAGTCGTCGACGGTGATGGTCTCCAGGGTGATCGCGCGCAACTCTTCCAGTTGCTTGCGCTCTTCCGCAGTGATCCAGTTTTCGCGCACGCCTTCATCCAGCTGCGAAGCGAAATCCAGTGCTTCGATGTCACTGTTCTTCAGCGCCTTGAGGAATTTGCGTTCCACCGGTTCGGCCAGGATCGCCTTGGCAAGGTAGCTGTCGATGCGGCCGCCGGGATTGTTCTCGCACGGGGTCAGGAACACGCCGTTGCCCAGGCGGTCGCGGGCTTCGTTCGGGGTCATAAGCAACGCGGCCACGCGATGGCCGAGGCGGTCGCTTGGCGCTTCGGCGCGGCGGCCCCACGGGAACACCAGTGCCCACAACAGCCAGCCGACCGGACGGATCGGGAAATTGCGCAGCGCACCGGACAGCGCCAGTTCGATCTTGTGCACGCTGTCGTGGAACGCCCAGGCCAGCAGTGGCTGGTCGGCGACCGGCGCGCCTTCGTCGTGGTAGCGCTTGAGCATGGCGCTGGTCAGGTAGACGTGGCTGAGCACGTCGCCGAGGCGGCCCGACAGCGACTCCTTGAACTTCAGCTTGCCGCCCAGCAGCAGCATCGACACGTCGGCCATCAAGGCCAGGTTGGCGGAATAACGATCCAGCTTGCGGAAATAACGGCGGGTGTAGTCGTCGCCCGGCGCCGACCCGATCTTCGCCCCGGTCAGGCCAAACCAGAACGAGCGCACCGCGTTGGAAATGGCAAAACCAATATGACCGAACAGGTTGCGGTCGAATTCCTCCAGGCCGGCCTGGAAGTCCGGGTTGCCCGCGGCCTTCATTTCCTTCATCACCCAGGGGTGGCAGAGGATTGCGCCTTGGCCGAAGATGAGCAGGCTGCGGGTCATGATGTTGGCGCCTTCCACGGTGATCGCGATCGGCGCCGCCTGCCAGGCGCGGCCGGCGAAGTTGCGCGGTCCCAGGATGATGCCCTTGCCGCCGATGACATCCATCACATCGGAAGCAACCTCACGGCCCATCGTGGTGCAGTGGTACTTGGCGATCGCCGACGGCACCGAGGGCACGTCGCCGCGATCGACCGCCGCGGCGGTGGCTTGCGACAACGCGCTGATCGCATAGGCTTTGCCACCGATCCGCGCCAGCGCTTCCTCCACGCCCTCGAAGCGGCCGATCGACAGGCCGAACTGTTTGCGGATGCGCGCATACGCGCCGGTCACCACTGCGCCTGCTTTGGCGCCGCCGCTGGCGGTGGAGGGCAGGGTGATGGAGCGGCCGATGGCCAGGCATTCGTTGAGCATGTTCCAGCCCAGGCCGGCCTTGTCGACGCCACCGATCAACTGGCTCAACGGGATGAACACTTCCTTGCCATGGATCGGACCGTTCTGGAACGGCGAATTGAGCGGGAAATGACGGCGACCAATTTCCACGCCGTCGGTATCGCGCGGCAACAGCGCCAGGGTGATGCCGATGTCGCGGGTGTCGCCAATCAAGCCGTCCGGGTCGTACATGCGGAAGGCCAGGCCGATCAATGTCGCGACGGGCGCCAGGGTGATGTAGCGCTTGTCGAAAGTCAGCTTCAGGCCCAGCACATGGGCGCCGTTCCACTCACCTTTACAGACGATGCCGAAGTCGGGGATGGACGTGGCATCGGAACCGGCGAACGGACCGGTCAGGCCAAAGCATGGCACTTCCTCGCCAGCGGCCAGGCGCGGCAGGTAATAGTCTTTCTGTTCCTGGGTGCCGTAGTGATTGAGCAGTTCACCCGGGCCCAGCGAGTTGGGCACGCCGACGGTGGAGCTGACCACGCTGGAAACCGAGGCAAGCTTCTGGATGACCTTGTGGTGGGCCAGCGCGGAGAAACCGAGGCCGCCATATTCCTTGGGGATGATCATGCCGAAGAACTTGTTCTTCTTGATGAAGTCCCACAGTTCGGGTTGCAGATCGGCATGGACATGGGTGATTTCCCAGTCGTTGGTCATGCGGCACAACTCTTCCACCGGCCCATCCAGGAACGACTGCTCTTCAGCGCTCAGCTGCGGCTTGGGTTGGTCCAGCAACTGGCTCCAGTCGGGGTCGCCGGTGAACAACTGCCCTTCAAAACCCACCGATCCGGTTTCCAGGGCGATGCGTTCGGTCTGCGACAGGGGTGGCAGGACCTTGCGGAAGAACCTAAGCAGCGGCGTGGTAACCAGCGGCTTGCGGATGCCGGGAATCAGCAGCGGCACCGCGACCAGCGCCACCAGCACCGAAGCCACGATCGTGGCGGTGGGATTGGCGCCCAGCAACCAGCAGGCAACCAGCAAGGTTGCGGTGATCGCAGCCCAGTAGGCCAGGCGCAGGCGATGGTAAGCGGCAAGTGCACCCACCAGCAGGAAGGCAAGGAAGGGAATGACGATGCTCATGGACTTGCTCCGGAAACGGGCTTGGTGATGGGTTTGGCGACGGCGCATTCGCCTGAGGCGGGGTGCTGCGAAGTGGAACCGATGTCCACGGGGGTGCGGGTCACCGCCGGCAGCCCGGCGAGGTATTCCAGCACGGTGGCGGTAAAAGTGTCGTTGTCGTCGCCGGCCAGCATGTGCGTGGCCTGCGGCAGGTGCGCATGCTGCGCGTGCGGCACCAGCGCCTGGAATTCTTCCACGGTTTGGGCCGAAACCAGGTCGCTGCGTCCGCCACTGATCAGCAGCACCGGGCAGCGCAGCGCGCGCGCGGCTTCGGCGATGTCGTCCTGGTGCCTGGCGCAGTCACGAACCAGGTCATCGACCAGGCGCGCATCCCAGTGCCAGCACCAGCGTCCATCAGCACTTTCGCGCAACAGCTCGCGCAACTCTTCCGGGCTCTTGCGCGCGCGGCGCTGCGGCAGGTACGCGGCGATGATGTCGGCGGCGTGGTCCAGCGAATCGAAGCCCTGCGGGAACGCGGTGATGAAACCGAGGATGCGCTGCAGCCCGGCTTCTTCCCAGCGCGGAGTGATATCGACCAGGACCATGGCCCGGAACAACCCGGGCCAGCGTGCCTCGGCCATGATTCCGAACAGTCCACCCATGGACGCGCCCACCAGCACCGGCGGCCCGGTCTGCTCGCCGGCGACGATGATCAGGTCGTCTGCGAACTGTTCACCGAGGTAGGGCAGCTCGGCGGGATTGCGTGCCGATTCCCCATGGCCGCGTGCATCGTAGGAGAGTCCCGCATATCCCTGGGCCGCCAGAACCATGCCACTGCGCTGCCAGGCGCCACGGGTCTGGCCGAAGCCATGGGTGAATAACAACGTGTCGGGGGCGTGCAGCGATGACGGACTGGGGAAGGTCGTTGCTGCCAAGGCCACGCCGCCGGCACCGACGAGCGTCTTGGATTGCGCGGGCAGTTGCCGGGCCGGTGAAGTGTTGTGGGGAGGAAATACCATACGGACTAGTATGGATCTTGCGATTCAGAGTAGTCAATCAGTTCGCCCGTGATCGCTTGATCCCTTGCTTGATCTCTTTCCCGATCCTTTGCTGGGACAAGCTGCCGGCTCCGGCAGGGTGGGGCACAGCGCAACAAAACATACCCCAACAAACTACGGCGTATGGTTAAATGCAGCCATGAGCACTTCGACGCCCAATTCCGACATTCCCAGTACCTCCGTCACCCCCCGCACCGCGCGCTTGAGCGCTGAGGACTGGGCCCAGGCGGCCCTGGATCTTGTTGCCGAACAAGGCGTTGCGGCGGTCGCGGTCGAGCCGTTAGCGCGGCGCTTGGGGGTCACCAAAGGCAGCTTCTATTGGCATTTCCCGTCCCGCGACGCGCTGTTGCAGGCGGCGCTGGAACGCTGGGAGGCGATCGAGCAGGAAAGCGTGTTTGGCAGCCTGGAAGCGGTGCCCGATCCGCGCGCGCGCCTGCGTGAGCTGTTCCTGCTGGTCGCGCACGAGGTCAAGCCACACGTCATCTATAGCGAGCTGTTGAAGGCGCTGGACCATCCGGCGGTGCAGCCGGTGATCAACCGGGTCTCGCAGCGGCGCCTTGATTACCTGGTCGCCTCGTTCCGGCAGGCCGGCATGGCCCGCACCGAAGCGCAGCACCGGGCTCGCCTGGCTTATTCGGCCTACCTCGGCTTCCTGCAACTGGCCCTGCAGCTGCAGCAGCCACGCCTGCACCACGAAGAGTTCGAGGCCTACGTCGAGCACGTGATCAGCACCCTGATCCCGGACTGAGCCCAGCTCGCCCTCCCGGTCATGTGCCGTCATCCCGGCGATCGCCGGGATCCATCTTGCTCTTGCTCCTGGCCTCCTCCCTTGCACGAAGCGCAGGGGAGGATTGAGGAGGGGTGCTTTTGACGTTGTCCCTGCTCGTCCTCGCCGCGGATGCCGGGACCCACTCCCACCTCACGCACCGCTGGGTCCCGACTTGCGTCAGGATGACGGAATGAAGATCAGCAGCGCTGTTGATCGCTGCTTCGCTCGCGGTCAGCGTCCTTTAACAGCAACGCCACTACCACCCACAGCCAACGCTGCCGGGTCAGGTTGACCGAAATCAAGGCGGTCATTGCGACGACCCGGTAACCTGCTGATGGGCCGCAACGGCCAGCACCGAGAATCGCCACATGCAGGTCAAGTCGTGGCAGCTCATCACCGTCCTGGTGACGGTCAGTACGCTCCTGGTCGCAGTCCAGATTCCCCCTGCCACCTGGTTGGGCACGGCGGCTGCCAGTCTCGCTGCCGGGGTGTCGGCGCTGACCTTGATGGCAGCGGCGGCGGTACTGGGCGCGCGCTGGACTTGGGTGGAATCCTGTTTCGGCGGCCTTGACCGGGTTTACCTGGTGCACAAATGGCTGGGGATCTGGGCGTTGGGTCTGGCCTCGTTCCACTTGGTGTTCAAGGCCGGGATGCCCGAATGGGACACCGCCGCGATTCTCACCCTGCCGGCGGCCTGGACACGTTTCCTGCGCCAGTTTTCGTACGTCGGCCTGATGTTCATCGTGCTGCTGGCGCTGAACCGCAACATCCGCTACAGCGTGTGGCGCTGGTGGCACAAGCTGTCGGGGCCGCTGTTCGTGGTGGTGATCCTGCACTGGCTCAGTTTCAAGACGCCGATCGCGCTGGTCAGCCCTGCCGGAATCTGGCTGTCGCTGCTGGCTTCACTGGGCGTGGCCGGCGCCTTCTACAAGTTGTTGCTGTATCCGCTGCTGTCACCGCGCGCCGAATACCGGATCGTGGCGCTGTCGCCAGGGGCTTCGGCCGTGCACATGCAACTGGAGCCGGTGGGGAAGGGCATCGATTTCATGCCCGGACAGTTCGGCTTCCTGAGGATGAAGGAACAGGGCCTGCGCGAGCCGCACCCGTTCACCATCGCCGCCGGCAACGGGGGGGAGGGCCGGGTCGACTTCGTGATCCGCTCGCTGGGCGACTTCACCGGCAGGCTGATCGAAAATGCCAAGGTCGGAATGCGCGCCGAAATCCATGCTCCGTTCGGCCGCTTCGGGCGACACGCCGATGCCGCGCGGGAGGTCTGGATCGGCGGCGGCGTCGGCATCTCGCCGTTCATCGCCTGGCTGAAGGATCCTGCCGCCGGCAGATTCGACAAAGTCACCCTGTTTTATTTCTACACCCCGGGCCGCGAGTTCCCCGAAGTAGCAGTGATGCAGGCCATGGCGCGCGAACGCGGTGCCGAACTGGTGGCGGTCGCCGGCGGTCCGTCCGCCCCGGAATTCGTTGGACGGTTCGCCCGGATCTGCAGCGAAGGCGATCCGGGCGGCATCGATATCGCGTTCTGCGGCCCCAAGGGTCTGATGCCGCATGTGCGCGCGCGGATGCGGGACCACGGCGTGCCTGAGGCCAACCTGCGCTACGAGTATTTCGAGTTCAGGTAGCCCTGGCTTGCGCAGGGATGACGGAATGAAGCACTTGCTGGCTCGCTGGAGCGCTTGCTCTCTTCAGCCTCGCCATCCCGGCGAACGCGGGGCCCAGTGCTCTTGATCTGGGAACCAACTGAAACAGCGTTGACCAGTTGCGCTTTTGAAAGCGCGCTGCACGCGAGTCAATTTCTTTGAACGCCATAGAAAAATAACCACTGCGTAGCGCAAGCGGAGCGAACGGCGAAGCCGGCCCGAAGGGCAGAGGGCAGGATGCCGGGAGTAAAAGAAAACCGCCCCGTATCGAGTACCGGGCAGGCTTTAACGGCGCGCCCAACAATAAAGCCGTTGGCTTCGCAAGCGGGCCGGGAATTTTCGCAAGCATCATGCCCGTATCAAGTACGGGCAGGCTCTGCTGCTCCGAAAACGGCGCAGATCCCCCGCCTTCGGGGGGACAGGCTCGGTGCGCCGCCCTGCGGGGTTTTACCCGTCCCGCTTGCCGCGCCTAACGGGAATTTGAAAGGCCAGGGCAACAGCCAAAGCCCAAAGCCCATGAAGCTCGATTTCGCCTCGGGTCGCCTTAAACCCAAACTCACCCAGCCGCATCCCAGTGTTTATGCTGACCGCCGCCATGAGCGACCTGATGACCGAAACGACCACTGCCGAAGTGGCCGCCGCGACCGATGCCGCACTCGCGCGGTTGGCCGCAGTTGGCGATGCGGGTGCCTTCGAGTCGATCTATCGGCGCCATGCCGGCCGGGTGCATGGCGTGATCGTGCGGCTGGTGGGCGCACACGGCGTGCGCGCCGAGGACCTGACCCAGGAGGCTTTCGTCCGTGCCTGGCAGGCGCTGCCGAAATTCCGTTTCGAAAGCGCCGTCTCCACCTGGCTGCACCGGCTGGCGGTGACCACCGCGTTGATGGAATTGCGCAGCCGTCGCAGCGGGCCGCGCTTCAGCGAAGACGAGGACGCCATCGAGGACCTGGGCATCGCCGACTCGGCTGGCAACGGCACTGCGTTGTCGATGGACCTGGAACGCGCGGTGGCCACGCTGCCGCCCCGCGCCCGCGCAGTGCTGGTCTTGCATGACGTGGAAGGCTGGAAGCATGAAGAGATCGCCTGCGAGCTGGGCATGGCGGTAGGCACTTCAAAGGCGCAATTGCACCGCGCCCGGTTGTTGTTGCGCGGACGTCTGGGAGGTGGGGTATGAACACAAAAAGTGGAAGCTCACAAAGTGGAAGCT